>JACCUU010000137.1 GCA_013811645.1 Actinomycetota bacterium
TGCCCGACGACTTCAACTCTTTCGAGGCGCGCTTTCGGGCGGAGGTCGTCGAACGAGGGGACTTCACGCAGGACTGGTTCACGGCGCACGTCGAGAGCCTCGAGGCCGTTCTGCAACCCTTCGCTGGCCGCGCAGCCAGGATGCTGGAGATCGGCTCCTTCGAGGGCCTCTCGACCTGCTACTTCCTCCGGCGCCTCCCCGAGCTCGAGCTGACCTGCGTGGACACGTTCGAGGGCAGCGTCGGCCTGCCCTCGGGAGGGCGCGAGGGGCTGGAGGATGCGTTCGACCGGAATGTCGCGCTGGTCGATGCTTCGCGGGTTCGAAAGTTGCGCGGCGACTCCAAGCGCATGCTCCTCGATCTCGTCGATGAGCATGCGCGCTTTGACCTGGTGTACGTGGACGGCTCGCATCGCGGGCTCGATGTGCTCGTCGATGCCGCGTTGTCCTGGCCGCTGCTCGAGCTGGGCGGCGTCGTCGTCTTCGACGACTACCGGTGGACGCTCCTGGGCGACGATCCGCTGCTTCGCCCGGGTCCGGCCATCGACGCCTTCGTCGGGCTCGTGTCGGTGCACGGCGAGGTGGTATTTCAGGACCGCCAGGTCGCCCTGCGAAGACTCGACTGAACTGGACGTAGACTGGGCGGCTCGCCATGTCGATTCGCGAGCAACAGCCCGAGATCGAGCAGGAGAACGAAACCACGTTCGCGGCGACGGATTCGGCTCTGCGGCAGCTGGACGTCGCGAAGGGCCGTGAGAAGCGTCTGACGGAGCAAGTCGACAAGCTCGAGAGGCGCCTGCTGGACAAGGAAAGCGAGCTCACGAGCCTCCAGCGCGAGCTTCGCGCCCGGTCCGAGATCGTGGACGAGATTCAACGCACCTTGAGCTGGCGGGTCACGAAGCCCCTGCGGGCCGCCAGGCGACTGTTCTCGCGCTCGTGACGACAACGCTCTGCTTCGTCGGAGCTCGGCGGGGCAATGCGTTCATGAACGAGGTCCTCGCCGCCGTCGCCCATGAGGTCGAGGCGGCGGGGATGCCCACGGAGCTCGCGTTCGACGCGCTTCCCGAGGACAGCTCGTACGTCTACGTGCTCATCCCGCACGAGTACTACGAGTGCGTGCGCGAGGAACTCCATCCGACGCGTGCGCAGCTGGGCCGGACGATCGCCTTCTGCACCGAGCAGCCCGGCACGCACTGGTTCGACCTCACGCGGGCACATGCCGCCTTGGCGGGAGCCGCAGTGGACATCTACCCGGACGCGGTTCGCGAGCTTCGGCGCGCCGGTGTCCTCGCCGAGCACTTTCGGCTCGGCTACAGCGGCTTCTGGGATCGCTGGCATCGAGACGAGAGTCGTGACCGGCCCGTCGACATCCTCCACCTCGGAGCGGTGAACGAGCGTCGGCTGCGCGCGCTCGCAGGCTTCGCGGGAACGCTCTGGCCGCACCGCACGCGGCTGCTGATCCCGCCGGAGAGGCCGAAGTCCCGCGAGCGTGCTGACTTTCTCCTCGGCGAGGCGAAGTGGGAGTGCCTGCGCTCGGCGAAGGTTCTCCTGAACCTGCATCGCCAGGAGAGCGCGTACTTCGAGTGGGTGCGCGTGCTCGAGGGGATCGCCAACGGGTGCGTGCTCGTCTCCGAGCACTCTCCGGATTGCGAGCCGCTCGTCCCGGGCGAGCACTTTGTCAGCGGGACGCTCGAAAACCTGGCCTTGCTCGCGGATCACCTCTTGCGAGACGACGAGCGGCTGGCCGCGATGCGTCTGGCAGCCTACGACCACGTACGCGCGGAGCTACCCATGCGGCCCGCTGCCGAGCGGCTGATTGCGATGGCGGAAGGGCTTGCGCGCTCGCCACGGAGAAGTCGGGCGAAGCAGGCCTCGGCTCGACCGAGTCCGCGTCCGACGCCCCGCCACCGCCTCCGCTCCTACCTGCGGAGCGGCCCCGATCCACGGCTGGACGGGCTGTATGAGCGTCAGTGGAGCCTGGGTGAGTGGAGCAGGCGTTCGGATGCCGTCCTGAAGCGGCTCGTGATCGGTCAGATCGAGCTGAACCGACGGCTGGCTGCGCAGGAGGTCGTGCTCCGGCACGAGGATCCGGCGGAGGTGCGTGTCGTCGCACGTACTCCCGCGTACTCCCGCTCCGAGCCGCGCGTCTCCGTGCTGATCCCGCTCTATAACCACGCCGAGGAAGTTGGCTCGGCCCTCGAGAGCGTGGCCGCCACCGAGCTCGAGAACCTGGAGGTCGTCGTCCTCGACGACGCGTCCACCGATCGCTCGCAGGAAGCCGTGCTCGACGTCTTCGCGGAGCACGCGCATGTGTCCGGGATGCTCCTCCAGCACGTCGTCAACCGCGGCCTCGGCCGGACGAGAAACGACCTGGTGGCAGCCGCGCGAGGCGACCTCGTGTTCATGCTCGATGCCGACAACGAGATCTACCCGACGGCTCTCGACCGCCTGGTGGAGGCGCTCGACGACGACTCCGGAGCGTTCTTCGCCTACCCGATGCTCGAGGAGCACGTCGACGGCGAGCCGGACACGCTCCGCTCGTATCTGCCCTGGGAGCCGGGTCAGCTCGCCGAGGCGAACTTCATCGACGCGATGTCGCTGCTACGTCGTCAGGAGCTCGTCGCGCTCGGCGGGTATACCGAGGACCCGCGCTTGCACGGGTGGGAGGACTACGACCTCTGGTGCCGGACCGCGGATCGCGGCCTGCGAGGCGTTCTCGTTCCCCAGATCCTCGCGCGCTATCGTCGCGCGGCGCACTCGATGCTCTACTCGATCACGAACG
>JACCUU010000141.1 GCA_013811645.1 Actinomycetota bacterium
CTTCCCAACGTCGCCGATCCGCTCTCGCCGCGCGACGACCCCATCTGAACGTGCGCGCCTGGCCGCGCGGGGGTCTCTGGCGGCACCCGGACTTCCTGAGGCTCTGGTCGGCGCAGACCATCAGCCAGCTGGGCTCGCAGGTGACGTTCCTCGCCCTGCCGCTCGCGGCGATTCTCGTACTCGACGCGAGCACCTTCGAGGTCGCCCTGGTCGGCGTCTTCCAGCTCCTGCCCTTCCTGCTGCTGGCGCTTCCCGCGGGGGTGTGGATCGACCGCCTGCCGCGGCGGCCGGTGTTGATCGCCGCCGATGTCGGTCGCGCGGTCGTCCTCCTCTCCCTGCCAGTCGCGTACTGGCTCGACGCGCTCGCGCTGCCACACCTCTATGTCGCCGGTTTCGCCGCGGGCGCGCTAACGGTGTTCTTCGACATCGCGTACCTCTCGTATCTCCCTGCGCTGGTCGAGCGGAGCCAGCTGATGGAGGGAAACGCGAAGCTCGAGACGACGCGATCGGCGGCGCAGGTCGGCGGGCCCGGGCTCGCGGGCATTCTCGTCGGCGCGCTCACCGCCCCGGTCGCGATCCTCGTGGATGCGCTCAGCTACGCCGTCTCTGCCCTGCTCCTCAGTCGAATCCGGCACCCGGAGCAGACAGGCAGACGCGAGTCAGGACCGGAGACGAGCATGCGGCGCGAGCTTCGCGAGGGCTTGTCGTTCGTGTTCCGTCAGCCCTATCTGCGGATACTGGTGCTCGCGACCGGCGGCGCCAACTTCTTCTGGAACATCGGTGGGGGCGTGCTCATCGTCTATCTCGTCCGCACTCTCGACCTCTCGCCGGCGGTGCTCGGTCTCGTCTTGGCCGTGGGAGAGATCGGAACCGTCGTCGGCGCCGTTCTCTCGGGCCGGATCGCCCGCCGATTCGGCATCGGTCGCACGATCGTGTGGGCCGCGCTCCTGACCAACATCGGAATCCTGGCAGTACCCTTGGCACCGCCGAGCCGCCCGGAACCCGTCCTCATGGTCGGCTTCCTGCTCGGCGGGCTCTTCGGGAACATCTTCAACGTCAACCAGCTCAGCCTGCGGCAGTCGATCACGCCCGAGCGGCTGCAGGGTCGCATGAATTCTGTCGTCCGCTTCATGTACTGGGGGCCGCAGCCCGTTGGGATGGTGATCGGCGGCGCCCTCGGCTCGACCGTTGGTCTGAGAGAGACTCTCTGGTTCTCAGCCTGCGGCGCGGCACTCGCAATGGTGCCGCTGGCGCTGAACCCGATCCGCCGGCTCGACACGATCCCGGAGCCGCCCGACCACGCCCTGCTGTCCCCGCCCGCGCCGGGCGCAACCGTGGAACCCGGCTGATGCGCGTATGGCCGCAGGGTGCAGACCGGCTCTTCTGCTCATGCCCGCCGCGCCACCGTCGCAGCCGATTCCGTTCCTCGTCGCGGCGCTGTTCCTCGCGAGCTTCGCCGGGATCGTGTTCAAGGTCACCGGCCTCAGCTTTCAGCAGGCCGTGACACCCGATCGCCTGCTCGGCCGCCTCAACGCGACGAGAAGGTTCATCGTGTGGGGCGTGATCCCGCTTGGCTCACCGGAGGCGCGCTCGCCTCGACCATCGGTCTCCGGCCGACGCTCTGGGTGGACGCGATCGGTGGGTCGCTGAGCTTCCTCCCCCTCCTGCTCTCGCCCGTCCGCTCGATCGGCCCCATGGAGGACGGGGTCCGCCAACATTCACCGATGACCGCCGAAGAGCCCGATGCCTGAGCTACCCGAGGTCGAAGCCTGGGTGCGAGAGCTCGCTCCACTCGTATCCGCGTTCGCGATCGAGCGCGCCGGTCCCGCGCACGTCGCGACGTTGAAGACGATCGACCCGCCCCTGTCCGCGCTCGAAGGTCGCCGTTTGGCCGGCGCAGAGCGGCGCGCCAAGAACCTGATCTTCCCGACCGAGGACGGCGAGCTCGTCCTGCGCGTGCACCTGATGAGCGCCGGGCGTATCCGCTATCTGAAGCCGGGCGCGAAGGGCCCGAAGCGGCCGATGTTCCGGCTCGGTTTCTCCGGCGGCGGCGTGCTCATCCTCACCGAGGGTGGAAAGAAGAAGCGCGCGGGCGTCTGGCTGACCACGCCCGAGCAGCTCGAGACCGATCTTGCTCACCTCGGCCCGGACGCGCTCGAGCTGGATGCAGCCAGCCTCGGTGAGATCCTGAGCCGCGAGCGACGTCAACTCCACCCCCTGCTCCGCGATCAGCGCGCGCTTGCAGGCATCGGCAGAGCCCACTCGAACGAGATCCTCCTGCGCGCGCGCCTCAGTCCCTTCAAGACCTCGACGGAGCTCACCGAGGAGGAGACCGAGCGACTCGCCACGGCAATCCACGAGGACCTCGTGCGCGCGCTCGAGCTGCGCCTGCGAGGCAAGGGCGACAAGGACGTCTACCTGATCCATAACCGGCTCGGGGAGCCCTGTCCGCAGTGCGGCAACCCGATCGCTCGCGTCGACTTCGAGGAGCACACGATCTTCTACTGCCCACACTGCCAGACCGGCGGGAGGCTGCTCAAGGATCGCCGCCTCTCCCGTCTGCTCAAATAGCGCGATGAGCGACACCGTCAAGCTGGACGACGACCTCCAGGCCTCGCAGCCCGACATCGGCCTCGCGCTCTCACGGGCCGGGGTCACGGGAGTGCAGAAAGCCGTCCGAATTCGCCGCGGAGACGCCGAGACGGTGATGGCGGCGACGATCGACTGCACGGTCGACCTCGCCGCCGACCAGAAGGGCGTCCACATGTCGCGCTTCCCCGAGCTCTTCGAGGGGGCGATCGATCTCCTCG
>JACCUU010000159.1 GCA_013811645.1 Actinomycetota bacterium
GCCTGAAGCGGCAGGAACGCGCCGCCCGAGTCGACGAGGTACAGGCACGGTAGGCGGTTCTGCCGCGCAACCTCCTGTGCTCGGAGATGCTTCTTCACCGTCAGCGGGTAGTAGGAGCCCCCTTTGATCGTGGCGTCGTTCGCGACGATGACGCACTGGCGGCCCTCGACGATCCCGATCCCGGTGACCATCCCCGCCGCCGGCGCGTCCCCGCCGTAGAGATCCCAGGCGGCGAGAGCGTTCAGCTCGAGGAACGCGCTGCCGGAATCGACGAGCCGATCGACACGCTCTCGCGCGGTGAGCTTCCCACGCGAGCGGTGGCGCTCGACTGCCTTCTCCCCGCCGCCCTGAGCGACGAGAGCAGTTCGCTCGCGGAGCCCCGAGACCAGTGCCTCCATGCGCTCCTGACGCGCGCGGAAGGACTCGGCTGCGCGATCCACCTGCGTCGAGAGCACCGCCATCGGCGGCTGAGCCTACTAGAGGCTCGCGCTTGCCCCGCCCGGCGGCGTCCGCGAAACTGCGGGCACCGCAGCCGATGAGAGGGGAGACATGAGCGACACGGTGAAGTACGTCCTCGATGAGACCCGCCTGCCCGAGGCCTGGTACAACCTCGCCGCCGACCTCCCGGAGCCGCCACCGCCCGTGCTCCATCCGGGGACAGGGCAGCCGGTCGGGCCCGACGACCTCGCTCCGCTCTTTCCGCTGGAGATCATCAAGCAGGAGGTCGCGACCGATCGCTTCATAACGATCCCGGAAGAGGTGCGAACCGTGTACCGACAGTGGCGGCCCACGCCTCTCTATCGGGCGCGTCGCCTGGAGAAGGCGCTCGAGACCCCGGCGCGCATCTACTACAAGTACGAAGGCGTCTCCCCCGGCGGCTCGCACAAGCCGAACACCGCTGTTCCGCAGGCGTTCTACTCGAAGCAGGAAGGCATCACGCGGCTGACCACCGAGACCGGCGCGGGCCAGTGGGGGTCCGCGCTCGCGTTCGCCGGCGCGGTCTTCGGCCTCGAGGTCGAGGTGTACATGGTCAAGGTCTCCTACGATCAGAAGCCGTACCGGCGCGGACTGATCGAGGCGTACGGCGCCCGCGTCGTGGCGAGCCCCTCGAACGAGACGAACGCCGGACGCGCGATCCTCGCCGAGCACCCCGACACGACGGGCAGTCTCGGAATGGCGATCTCCGAGGCGGTCGAGGCAGCTGCGACGAGGGAGGACACGAAGTACTCCCTGGGCTCGGTCCTGAACCACGTCCTCATGCACCAGACCGTGATCGGCGAGGAGGCGAGCGCGCAGATGGAGCTCGCCGAGGACTACCCGGACGTCGTGATCGGCTGCACGGGAGGAGGCTCGAACTTCTCCGGGCTCGCCTTCCCGTTCATCGGCCGCGCGCTCCGCGACGGCAGCGAGATCCGCGTGATCGCCGTCGAGCCGACCGCGTGCCCGAGCCTGACGAAGGGTCTTTATGCCTTCGACTTCGGGGACACCGGGCACCTGACCCCGCTCGTGAAGATGCACACGCTGGGATCCACGTTCGTGCCTCCGCCGTTCCACTCGGGCGGCCTGCGCTACCACGGCATGGCGCCTCTGGTGAGCCATCTCAAGGAACTGAGCTTGATCGAGGCTCGCGCGTACACGCAGACCGAGGTGTTCGCGGCCGGAGTCGAGTTCGCACGTGTGGAGGGGATCCTCCCGGCTCCCGAGGCGAACCATGCAGTGAAGGCGGCGATGGACGAGGCGATCCGGTGCCGAGAGGAGGGCGACTCGCAAGCGATTCTCTTCAACCTCTGCGGGCACGGGCATTTCGACATGCAGGCGTACATCGATTACGCGTCCGGCAAGCTCGTCGACCACGAGTACTCGGAGGACGAGGTCGCGATGGCGCTGGCCGGCCTCCCGGCAGTGGCGGTTTGATGGACACCGGCGTCCCGGGACACCGCGAGCTCGCGGTCTCGACCTTCAACCGTGTGTGGGAGCTCCTCGAGCTCCCCGAGCGCACGGCGGAGGAAACCGACGAGATGATCCATGCAGCGCACGTCTCCTGCTACGTGTGGAGCCAGGTCGGCGGACCCGCGAACGTCGCCCGCGGCGAGTGGCAGTGCGCGCGCGTGTACGCGACCCTCGGTCGCGCGGAACCCGCGCTCTGGCATGCGAAACGCTGCTCGAGCTCAACGAGGAAGGAGGCGAGGGCTTCGAGGAGTGGGATCTGCCGAGCGCCGAGCAGGGGATGGCGCACGCGCACCTGGCAGCGGGCGACGCCGAGCAGGCGAGCTGCTGGGCCGAACTAGCACGCGAGAAGCTCGCACGCGTCGAGGATCTCGAGGACCGCGAGCTGATCGAGAGTCAGATCGGCGAGCTCGGGCTCTAGCGCGGCCCTCCGTTTCTCGACCGGTAGCGCCGGGTACGCGGTCATGTGAGAAAAGACGAACCCGAGGAGGCGAGCTCGATGGATGCATGGATCTGGATCGTGATCGCGGCCGTTGCGATCGCCGCCGTGGTGCTCATCGCGATGATGAGCATGAGGAAGCGACAGACCTCTCAGCTACAGGAGCGCTTCGGCTCCGAGTACGACCGTACGGTCGACGATGCCGGAGACCAACGCGAGGCGGAGCGCGAGCTCCGTGATCGCGAGAAGCGACACGACGACCTCGAGATCGGACCGCTCTCCGAGGAAACCCGTGCGCGCTACGCCGACGAGTGGCAGGGGGTCCAGGCCCGTTTCGTCGACGAGCCGGAGGAGGCGGTGCGAGATGCCGACCGTCTCGTCCAGCAGGTCATGGGCGAGCGCGGCTATCCGACGGACGACGACTTCGAGCATCGCGCGGCAGACGTCTCGGTCGACCATCCCGAGGTCGTAGACAACTACCGCGAGGGGTACGCGCTCTGGCGTCGCTACGACGAGGCCAACGGCGACGGACAGACGGAGGATCTGCGCCAGGCGATGGTGCACTTCCGCGCGCTGTTCGAGGATCTCCTGGAAGCCGACCGAGTAGGAGAGGTGAGCTGAGATGGCTGACGACGAACGCACCGCAACAGCCGAAGAGGCAGGCGTCACGACCGACGAGGAAGTCACCCCGAGGACCGACGACCAAGGCAGCGGAGCGGCGGCCGGAGACGAGCGGCTGAGCACGGCCGATCTCGTCCGAGACACGGCTGCCGTGGACGATGACGGGGAGGAGTCCGCCGTGCGCGAACCGCTTTTCGCCGGCGACGACGCCGAACGCTTCCGCTCACGCTGGCAGGAGGTGCAGGCCGGTTTCGTCGATGAGCCGCAGCAGGCGGTCAAAGACGCCGACTCCCTCGTGGCAGAGCTCATGCAGCGGCTCGCCGAAACGTTCTCGCAGGAGCGCACGAACCTCGAGTCGCAATGGGGCTCGGGCGACGATGCGTCCACGGAGGACTTGCGAGTGGCGCTCCAGCGCTACCGGTCGTTCTTCGACCGACTGCTCTCGGCCTGATGGCCGAAGCTCGCGAGACGGCGTCCGGACGAGTTCCGGGCGCCGTCTCTCTCAAGGGGCCGTTCGCGAGTGCTGGAGCCGTGTGGACGCAACCGCTTCTGCCGCAGCCGCGGCGGCCGGCCCGGCGACGGCCGAGAGGAAGGTCGGCGCGTCGATCGAGTATCCCTCCACGTAGGTCTGTGCTGTGACCGTGGCAGTTCGGGGAACCGTGCGGAGAAGTGCGATCTCGCCGACGCCGTCCCCAGGCCCGCAGGTACGTAGGGTTCGTCCATCGTCGCTCACGTCGACGACGCCAGCTGCGATCAGGACGTAGGAGTCGCCGGGCTCGCCCTT
>JACCUU010000128.1 GCA_013811645.1 Actinomycetota bacterium
GCCGTCCAGCGGCTGAACGCCGCCGAGCTCGACCTCTTCATCGGGCACGACTACATCGTCACCATCCCCAACCGCGAGCTCCTGCCGGTCACGCGCCTCTTCCGCCGCTGCGAGGAGGACGAGCACCTGCGCGAGCAACTCTTCGCCCGCGGCTCCGGCCGGCTTTTGTACGAGGTGCTGGACGACCTCTTCGACTACTGCTTCCCGATCCTGGACAAGATCGCGCACAAGCTCGACACGATCGAGGACGAGATGTTCGAGGGCGCCTCGGAGGAGGTCGTGCGGGACATCTCCAACGTGAAGCAGGAGATCATCTCCTACCGCAAGATCATCAAGCCCGAGCGCTCCACGCTCAGGGTGCTGGAGCGGCGCGTCGAGGCGTTCCTGCCCGAAGAGCTCGAGCTCTACTTCGACGACATCGTCGACGCTGCCGAGCGGATCTGGGACTTGCTCGACAACTACAAGGAGGTCGTCGACGGGCTCGAGTCGACGAACGAATCGGTGATCTCGCACCGCCAGAACGACGTCCTCCGGCTGCTCACGGTGATCAGCGTGACGATCCTCCCCCTGACGCTCGTGACGGGGCTCTTCGGGATGAACGTCCTCTTTCCGGGCGAGGGCACGCGCGAGGCGTTCTGGGTGATCGTCGCGGCGCTCGCGGTGGTCGCCGGGGGAGCGCTCGGGTTCTTCCGTTTCAAGCGCTGGCTCTAGAAAATCGAGAATGCGGTCTACGTGTCGTGGGAGCGGGGATCCAGCGCTTCGCTGACCTCCGCCGCCTCACCGAACTTCTCCACGACCCAGTAGCGCTCATTCCGCTGGACGACGCGCTCGACGACAGGCGAGAGATGCTCATCCGACGGGACGACGAGGAAGTGGGTCGATTCCGCCCGGACCGCCTCGTACTCGGCGAGTGTCAAGCGAACGGGCTTCATGCACTCCGTTGAGGCGCATTCGCAGATCCAGTCCGGCATCGGCGGATCGACCCAGACGTGCACCGCGTTCGACGGCTCCATGCGCTCGTTGAGGTTCCGGTAGCGGGACTCGTTTCGCCCCGCGCGTTCCTGCACATCGGAAACTCCGTTGGACACGACGTCGGGAGTGTATGCGCCCCGCGCTGAACCGCGAGAGCTCGCTTTCCGCGGCCGGCATCGGAGGCCGGGACCCCGCCGCATCGGGGCCCGGCCCGTGCTTCCACCTCGCTAGAGGAGGATCCGCAGTGCAGTCTCTGAAGGACAACCCCGGCGCGGAAGCGCCGAAGCCTCGTGCAGGTCGACTTCGACGTGCGAGGCGAGAACGAGCGCCGATCCGACGTCGTACCCGGAACGGACGAGTTCCTCGAACCGCCAGCGAAGGATGGCCTCCGCCTCTGTTTCGTCGATTAGCTCGAACTGGGCCGCAGTCATCGCCGCCCCTCCCTCTCGTATCTCGGCTGTGAGATCACAGTTCACCGTGATCGGCTTCGTGCAGCGCCCACTTGAGGTCCAGAAACCCCGACCCGAAGGTCCGGCATGGGCGCTCGAACGTCCCTCGGTCGAGGGACGTCAACGAGCAGGGCGTGTCTCTACTTGTCGGTTGGACGACCAGGAGACTCGGCACGAGCCCCACATGCCCCGGCGTTCGTCTCTCGCCTCGTCGGCCGCGTCGAGCAGCGCGCCCGCGTGGCGGCCGCGCACACCGCGCCGGAAGTACGGAGTCGCGGCTCCGCGGCGGACGAGCTCCACGTTCACGTTCGTGTCGTCTACGCGTACGTAGCGCAGCAGGCGCTGAAAGCGGTCGACCCGGTCGAGTCGGGGATCGGACTCGAGGACGATCGCGCCCTTCGGCTGCAACATGCGCTCGAGCTCCTCGAGCGCGTCCTTTCCGTAGCACTCGCCTTCCCCGAGCTCGGGAGCATCGATCTGGAGAAGTCGCACGCGGGCGCCCCCTTCGAGCACGATCGAGTCCCCGTCGGCAACCCGCTGAACGATCGCTGCGTCCTCGGATCCCATTGTCTCGGCCTCGGCGCAGGCGGTGAGGGGCGCTGTGACACACAGAGCTACAACCAAGGTGACTAGTGGACGTGACATAGGGGCTCACGATAGAAACTCTCCGTGACGAAGCCGCTCTGGGCGCCGTGGCGTCTCGAATACATCGCCCAGGCGGACGAGCTCCAGGGATGCGTCTTCTGCCAAGAAGGCGCGGGCGACGTGCCGGAGTCGCAATCGCTCGTCGTGCACCGCGGAGCATCGGCGATCGTGCTCCTGAACAAGTACCCGTATTCCTCCGGGCATCTGATGGCAGCCCCGCTCCGGCACACGGGGACGTTCGGAGACCTGACCGACGAGGAGGCGCTCGAGCTCCACCGGCTCGCTGTCGCAGGAGTGGACGCGCTCGGCCGTACCTATGGATCGGACGGTTTCAACCTCGGCTGGAACCTCGGTCGTCCGGCGGGAGCGGGCATTGCCGATCACGTGCACCTGCACGTCGTCCCGCGCTGGTCGGGCGACACGAACTTCATGCCGGTTCTCGCGGACGTGAAAGTCCTTCCCGAGCACCTGCTAGCGACCCGCGACCGACTGCGTGAAACCTGGATCGGTGCCTGACACGCCCGGGGGTCAGGCCCTTCAGCCTGTTCCCGGTCTTCAGGTTGGCCTCTCCGTCAGGGACTAACTTGGCGAAGGACCCGCCAGTGGCCAGCAGGCGTCGTCGCCCAGTCGTACAGGCTCACCCCGATCGTGCCGCCGTCGTCCGAGACGGCAGCGGCGAAGCCGGCCAGCTCCTCCGGTCCGAGGCGGTCGGCCACTCCGCCGGCGACGTGAATCGCGACGTCCGGGTTTCCCGTCTGGAACCGCAGGAGTCGGATCGCGCGGGTCACGTACCCGTAGGTCGCGTCGAAGCCCTTGAACGCTCCGCCCGTGTACACCATCGGCGCGAAGGCGTCCGAGACCTCGGAGAGTTCCGCCCATGGGAACCGGGGCCAGGTGCTCGGGCGGCGTTCGAGCCCGCGTGGGTTGAAGGGAATGATCGCGAGAGGCGTGGCTCCCGCTGCTCTGCGCACCCGGCGCGCGAGCTCGACAGCACGCCGTGACCGGAGCGCCACATCGCGGAGAGCCGTTCCCTCGATGTTCAAGCTGATTCCGTCGAAGGTCTGCCCGCCGCGGGTGCGGAAGGTGAGCATCGCCAGCGACCGCC
>JACCUU010000131.1 GCA_013811645.1 Actinomycetota bacterium
CGCGAGTACCACAATGTCTTCCTGTGCCGTTTCGACGACGAGGGCCGCTGCTCCGAGTTCACCGAGCTCTTCATGAAGCGGGACGCGTAGAGCCGCTAACACAATGGGCCTCGTCGACGGCGCGTGCTGGCCGGCGGCTCACAGCCTCATCGTGTTAGAGGCTCTTCGCTCTTACCCGAGTGCGAGCACGCGCTCCCGCGCGGCGCCGGTTCCGACCAGCGTGACCGGAACGTCGAGTGCGCGCTCGACGAACGAGACATAGCTCTGCGCCGCCCGAGGCAGGGTCTCGTCGATCTCGTCCTGCCAGCCGGAGAGGGTTTCGAACACCGGCCTGCAGTGGTGGAAGTCGCTCTGGTGAGAGGGGAACTCCTCGGTCTCGCGGCCGTCGGGCAACGCGTAGCGAACGCAGACCGGCAGTTCGGCGAACTCCGAAAGGACGTCGAGCTTCGTGAGCGCAAGCGACGTGATGCCGTTCACACGGACGGCGAAGCGGAGTGCAACGAGATCCAGCCACCCGCAGCGCCGGTCCCGGCCCGTCACGGTTCCGAACTCCTGGCCGATCTCACGGACTCGCTCGTTCGCCGGCCCCTCGATCTCGCTCGGAAACGGCCCCTCGCCCACGCGGGTCACGTATGCCTTGGCGACACCGAGAACCTCGTCGATTCGGTTGGGGCCGATGCCGAAGCTGACTGCCGCGCCGGCTGCGATGGGGCTCGAGGAAGTGACGAACGGGTACGTCCCATGGTCGAGGTCGAGCAACGTCCCCTGAGCCCCCTCGAAGAGGACACGCTCGCCGCCCTTCAGCGCCCGGTGGACAAGGAGCGACGTATCTGCGACGTACGACGCCAGCCTCTCGGCGAAGCGGAGGTGGGTCGCCACGACCTCCTCGACGTCATGCGGCTCTAGCTCGTACACCCGCTCCAGCCACACGTTCTTCTCCTCCACGGCGAGCTCGAGCTTCTGGCGCAGGATCTTCGGGTCGAGGAGGTCCTGGACGCGAATCCCGATGCGCGTGGCCTTGTCCGCGTAGGCGGGGCCGATCCCGCGACGGGTGGTCCCGATCTGCAGGCGGCCGAGCCGCCGCTCGCGAGCGCCGTCCAAGGCGACGTGCCACGGCATGACGAGATGGGCGTTCCCCGACACGAAGAGCACGCCCTCGGTTCGGTGACCACGTGCCTCGAGGTCATCGAGCTCGGAGACGAGCACCTCAGGGTCGACGACGCAACCGGCGCCGATCGCACTCTGCTTCCCGGCGATGATCCCGGACGGGATCTGACGGATCTTGTACGTCTCGCCCGAGACGACGATCGTGTGCCCGGCGTTGGGGCCGCCCTGGTAGCGGCACACGATGTCCGAGTCCTGGGCCAGCAGGTCGACGATCTTCCCTTTCCCCTCGTCTCCCCACTGCGCGCCGACGATGACCGTGGCGGGCACGTGCCGG
Organism: Actinomycetota bacterium; assembly: GCA_013811645.1. Lineage (GTDB taxonomy): Bacteria > Actinomycetota > Thermoleophilia > Gaiellales > Gaiellaceae > GMQP-bins7. The sequence goes on from JACCUU010000131.1 coordinate 1,442, forward strand.
AGTGTCGCACGTCTCGTGGGGAGGTCACGCGCGTGCTGCGAGCGCCGGCTCCTGCTCCTCGAGAGCAATCGCATCGACAGTCGCGACCGCCGGTAGGCCGTGCGGACAGCTCGACTCCACCCCACCTCGCGAGCCCGCGATCTGGTCGGCAGGCCCGCTCCTGCGTCGTACGGCGGCGAAGAGCGGAATGGCTCCGGCCATCGCGAGGCCGCCGACGACGAACGCCGAGCCCACCGAGCGCGCCTCGCCGAGCGCGCCAAGCCCGACCTGCGCGCCCACGCCTCCGGCGCCCGAGACCATCGAGTCGAAGGAAACGACCGTGGCGCGCTGCTCGGAAGGGACGAGCTGATGCAGGTACGCCTGGCGAACGGGGCTCGTCACCCCGAGCCCCGCGGTGACGAGGAGCAAGGCGGGCAGCGCAACCCAGAACGAGTCGGCGACTCCGAGGACGACCGCTGCCGCCGTCTGCACAACCGCGGCGATGAGCAGCAGCGTCGTTCGCCGCCCGCATCGCCGCGCGGCGATGCTCACAATCTGGTTTCCGGCCATCGTCGACAGGGCTATCGCGGCCGCGACCACGCCGACGACCCACACTGCATCGCTCTCGAGCAGGTCCAGCAGGTAGGGCTGAGACGCATAGAAGGCCCAGCTGAGAAAGCCCAGCTGTAGGGCCGATGCAAGCATGAGCAGTCGGAGTGGCCGCTGCCCCCAGCCGAACGCGACCCCGGCCCGTGCACTCTTCGCGATCTCCGCCGGCAGCTGGCCTGCCGAGACGGGCCGGGGCGTAAAGCCCACGTCGTGCATCACGACGAAAGCCACGACGAAAACCGCTACGAGCAGAATCGAGCGGAGGACGTACGGGATGCTGAGGTCGATCTGCCCCAGGAACCCACCGCCGATCGTCCCCACCAGCATCGCAGCGCTCGTCACTTGCGAGCCTCGCGCGAACACGCGGTCGAGAATGCCGCGGTAGCCCGTCGCTGCGAGGGCGTCGACGAGCCACGCCTCCATGGCTCCCGAGTAGAAGGTGAACCCGAGCGCCATGACCATGGACGCCGCAGAGAACGCGATCACGCCGGCGTCGATCTCCGCGAGGCCGACGTAGGCGAGCGTGGACAGGCCGAGCACGGACACGCTGAGCAGGAACGACATCCGGCGTCCGAGGGTGTCCGCGACGACTCCCGTCGGGATCTCGAACAGCACTGTGCCAAGCGAGAACGCGGCGTTGGCCACGAACACCTCGAAGAAGCTGAGCCCCGCGTCGAGCAGGAACAGCGTGTTGACGCCCCAGATCGCGGCCGCCGACAGCGTGTACAGGCCGGCGAGCGTGTAGTAGCCCGAAATCGTCCGGCTGCTCGACGGAATCGGGGCTCCGGCGGCGAGGCTCACGGCCCCACCTAGCCTAGATACGCGCCTCCGCTAGATGCTTGCTCGGCGATTGGCGCGCAGCCGGGGGCGGTCACGACCGGCGCGGTGTCGTGGCCGTCATCGGCCCGCCGTGAATTTCCGAGCAAGCACTAGGCAGCGGCGAGGTCCGCAAACTTCGCGTACCGGCGCAGGAAGGAGAGCTTGACCGTGCCGGTCGGGCCGTTTCGGTGCTTCGCGCAGATCACCTCTGCGATCCCCTGCTGATCGGACTCCTCACCGTTGTAGTACTCGTCGCGGTAGAGGAAGAAGACCAGATCGCTGTCCTGCTCCAGCGAGCCGCTCTCCCTCAGGTCGGAGAGCAGCGGTCGCTTGTCCTGACGCTGCTCGACCGCGCGCGAGAGCTGCGACAACGCGAGGATGGGGACGTCGAGGTCGCGCGCGAGCACCTTGAGCGAACGTGAGATCTGCGACACCTCCTGCACGCGGTTCTCCGCGCTCGTGCCCGAGGTCATCAGCTGGAGGTAGTCGACGACGATGAGGCCGAGATTCGGCTCTCGCGACTTCAGGCGGCGAGCCTTCGAGCGCAGCTCCATCATGGTGGTCGAGCCGGTGTCGTCGACCCAGATCGGCGCCTTCATCAGCCGGTCGCACGCAGTCGTCAGCCGCGGCCAGTCCTCCGGGGCGAGCCGTCCCGTGCGGAGCCGCTGCGACTCGACCTTGCCCTCGCTGCACATCATCCGCTGCGTCACCTCGGCCTTGGACATCTCGAGGGTGAAGAGCGCGACCGGGATACCGTGCCGCACGCCCAGGTTCGCCGCGATGCACATGCCGAGCGCGGACTTTCCGACCGATGGCCGCGCGGCGAGGATCACCAGATTGCCAGGCTGGAACCCCGAGGTGATCGAATCGAGCTCGCGGAAGCCCGTGGGCGTGCCGGTGACCTCGACCCCCATCTCCACGAGCTGGGAGATCCGCTCGAAGCTCTCCTTGAGGAGGGTCTCGATGTGGGTGAAGTCGCTGGTGACCCGCTGCTGGCCCAGCTCGAACACCATCTGCTCCGCGCGGTCGACGAGGTCGGTGACCTCGCCGGGCCGCTCCTGACCCAGGCGCGTGATCTCCTGGCCGGTGCGAACGAGCCCGCGGAGCGTCGCCATCTCCTTGACGATCCGTGCGTAGTGCTCCACGTTCGACGTCGACGGGACCAGTGCGGCGAGCTCGGCCACCTTCGCCTGGCCGCCGATCGTCTCCAGCTCCCCGCGTTCGTCGAGCTCGTTCGAGAGCGTGATCGCGTCGACCGGCTCCCCCTTCGCCCAGAGCGCGAGCGAGGCGCGGAAGAGCTTCCCGTGGCTCTCGCGATAGAAGTCCGAGGCGACCAGGATCTCCGAGACGGTTCCGACAGCGGTCGGCGAGAGCAGCATCGCGCCGAGCACGGACTCCTCCGCCTCGAGATTCTGAGGCGGTACGAGCGCACTCAGGCGCTCCGGGGTGATGGGTTG
>JACCUU010000203.1 GCA_013811645.1 Actinomycetota bacterium
CTCCGGGTTCCACCCGATGTTCCCATGGCGGAGGCGCGGCGAAAGGCGCTCGAGTTCGCGCGCTCGCTCGAGGGGGTAGAAGCCGAGGTCTATGTCACGGCTCCGGGTGCAGAGATCGACCAGGGCCACCCACTCGTGGCTGCGCTGGGCGAGGCGCACACGGAAGTCTTCGGCGAGACGCCTGAGCGGGACGTAACGCGCTGGTTCTCGGACGCTTCGGTGCTCACGCGCTACGGGATCGCGACGCTCAACTACGGGACGTCGAGCGGCCTGCCGGATGCGGAGCTGGGCGAGAACCTCGAGATCGAAGGTCTCGTGAAGACCGCCGACGTCTACGCTCGCGCGGCGATGAAGGTCTGCGGGCTCACGTGAGCCACGACCTGTACACGCTGCCCTCCGACCTGCCGGAGCCCGTGGATGACGGCGCCGCCGATCACCTGACCGGTCTCGAGCTGCCCGAGCTCGAGCTCGAGTCGTCACGTGGGGACGTGAACGTCCGCGAGCTCGAGGTGCTCTACATCTACCCGCGGACCGGGCGGCCGGGCGAGGCGCCGATCCGGGGGTGGGACGAGACTCCCGGAGCACGTGGTTGCACGCCGCATTCCTGCGGCTTCCGCGATGCGTACGGCGAGCTGCGCGCGCTCGGGAAGCGGGTCGGCGGTCTTTCGACGCAATCACTCGAGGACCAGATCGAATTCGCAGAGCGCAGCGGGATGCCATTCCCTGTCATCTCGGATCCCGACCGCGAACTCGGCGCTGCCCTCGGTCTGCCAACATTCGAGATCCAGGGTCAGGTGCTGTACAAGCGGCTTGCCTTATTTGCCGACCGAGGCCGGATCGTCAAGACTTTCTACCCGGTCTTCCCACCGGACAAGAACGCGGCCGACGTTCTGCGGTGGTTACGAGAGCGATGAAGCTGGTCACGTATGACGATGGACAGGTCGGCTACCTCGACGGCGAGGAGATCGCTGCCCTTGACGTCGCGACGATGCGCGAATACTTCGAGCGCGGTGGGGCGGACGAGACAGGAGAACGGGTCCCGGTTGCTGACACGAAGCTCCATGCGCCGATCATCCCCAAGAAGCTGCTCCACACCGCGGGCAACTTCCGCGAGCACGAGGAGGAGTCGAAGCAGGTCGGCTGGTCGCACGAGATCGCGCCCTGGATCGTCTTTTTCCAGAACGTGGACGCGATCGTCGGGCCCGACGAGCCGGTCGTCTATCCCGAGCACCTCACCGAGGAGCTCGACTACGAGCTCGAGCTCGCGGTCGTCATCAAGAAACCGGGGACGTGGTTCTCGCCCGAGGAGGCGAGCGACTACATCGGCGGCTACGTGATCTTCAACGACATCACCGCGCGGGACATCCAGCGGCACGAGATGCGCTCGGGCGTCTTCTCCTTCTGCAAGGCGATCGATACGTTCTGCCCGCTCGGGCCGTGGATCGTGACTCCCGACGAGATCCCCGATCCCCACGATCTCGCGATGGAGCTGCGGGTGAACGGCGAGCCGCGCCAGACCTCGCACTCCGGACGTATGAGCGTGACGATCCCAGAGATCCTCAGCCACTACTCGGCACTCGGGTACTCGGCCGGAGACGTCGTCTCGACCGGCACCGTCTCAGGGGTCGCCGGGTTCTCCCCTGACGCCGCTTCCCTCTACCTGCGACCCGGGGATGTCATGGAGGCCGAAATCGAGCGAATAGGCGTCCTTCGCAATCCGATTGTCTCTTGGGAAGACGCCCACGGCAAGCCGGCACCGCCGCGCGTGCGCTGGTAAATGCGCCGAATGTGTGACATTCAGCGCACACCCGGCCCTTCGGGACGGCTGGGTCATGTCTCCGCAAGACATCACCCAGGGTCAGACCCTGGTTTTGGAGCGAGCTCGCCAGGCGGCGACGAGCGACCTGAGCCGGTGCCGTGGTAGTCGGCTCGATCGAGCTCCACGCGGTCTCGGACGCGGTCGGGTTGCTCGCCGAGTACGCCGATGCCTATCCGAACGTCTCGAACGAAGCCTGGGAGCCGTATCACGCCCTCTATCCGGATCTCGTCGCAGGGGACAGCTGGCGCGTCCCGTGCAAGTGCTTCCTCGTGCGCTCCGGCGGCGTGACGGTGCTGGTGGACACAGGTGTCGGTCCGCCGGGCCTATGGGACTGGACGGCTGAGCAAGAGGGTGACTTACCGGAGGCACTCGTGCGTCTCGGCGTCGCGCCGGAAGCGATCGACATTGTCTTCCTGACGCACTTGCACATCGACCATGTCGGTTGGAATACCGACCTGGAGGGCTCCGTGTTCTTTCCCCGAGCTCGCTACCTGGTTCACCGTGACTCGGTCGCATTCGCGAGCTCGCAGTCAGAGCGGCCCCATGTTCGAAGATGCATCGCGCCGCTGCTCGACCGTTTCGAGCAGGTGGACGGCGAGGTCGAGATCGCGCCTGGAGTGACGACGTTCGTCGCGCCCGGCCACTATCCCGGGCACTTGGCGGTTCGGCTCGCTTCAGAGGGCCAGGAAGCCGTGCTGTTGGCCGACGTCGCGGTACACCCCGCACTGCTCGACGAGCCGGACTGGATCTACATCTCCGACAG
>JACCUU010000235.1 GCA_013811645.1 Actinomycetota bacterium
GGCTTCGACGAGGCACCGCCGCCGCTGATCGAGTCCCGCTCGAAGAACTACCTGACGATGGCCATGGAAGAGATCGCGGGCGGCAAGATCACGTACCAGACTCCCGCGTAAGGGTCCTGTCCCGAAAGTGGCTCAGGGCGGCTGCCACGTGCGACGCACCGCGATGCGGCGTCCTCAGTCTTACCCCAGAAAGTGCTCCGCACTTCCTGCAGGCCCCAAGAACTCGCGCCAATATGTCTCCATATTGACGCTTCCTGCGTGCTTGTCTCGCGGCACGTCTCGCGTGTCATTCGCCGTAACCACCCTCAGGACAGGCCCCTAGGAGCATGGCTCGCATCCTGCTCGGCGTCACCGGGGGGATCGCGGCCTACAAGGCCTGCACGCTCACGCGCTTGCTCGTTCGAGCAGGACATGACGTCTATCCGCTCGTCACCGAAGCCGCCGAGCGATTCGTCCGGGCCGAGACGTTCTACGCGCTCGCGCGGAAGTCAAGAAGCGACGACCCATATCCGCACCTCGAGCGCGCGGATCTCCTGGTCGTCGCGCCGCTGACGGCCAACACGCTCGCTCGACTCGCGCACGGGCTCGCGGACGACCTCCTCACCGAGGCCGCCCTCGCTCATGCAGGACCAGTTCTCGTGGCGCCGGCGATGAACGTGCGCATGTGGGAGCACCCTGCTACCCAGGCGAATGCCCTCCTGCTGCGCGACCGCGGCGTGGAGATCATCGGACCGGCGGAAGGCGAGCTCGCGGAGGGCGAGGTCGGGGCGGGCCGGATGGTCGAGCCGGACGCGATCGGCGCCAGGATCGCCGAGCTCCTCGGCATGCCCGCCGCTGGCGCAGGTTCACTCGAGGATCGCGCCGTCGTCATCTCGGCCGGTGGCACCCGCGAGCCGCTCGACACGGTTCGCTTCCTCGGGAACCGCTCTTCAGGGCGCATGGGCGTGGCGCTCGCCGAAGAAGCGCGCTCGCGTGGAGCCGACGTCACGCTCCTCGCCGCAAACCTCGCCGTGGACGCTCCCTCGGGAGTAACCGTGATCCAGACACCGACCGTCGCGGACCTCGAGCGAGAGGCGCTGGCTCGAGCGGATGCGGACGTCATCGTCATGGCCGCAGCCGTTGCCGACTACCGGCCGCCCTCGGCGCTCGCCGGGAAGCGGCCGAAGGACGCCAAGCCTTGGACGGTGGAGCTCGAGCCGACCCCGGACGTGCTTGCCGCTCTCGGCACTGCGCGACGAGCGGGTCAGGTTCTCGTCGGCTTCGCCGCGGACGGGGCCGAGAGCGGGTTGGCGCGAGCGCGCGAGAAGCGTCTCGCCAAAGGCGCCGATCTCTTCGTCTTCAACGATGTCAGCCGGGCCGACATCGGCTTCGACGCGCTCGAGAACGAGGTCATCGTCCTTTCGGAGGACGGAGAGCTGCACGTGCAGAAGGCGCCGAAGCGGGAGGTCGCCGCCGCAGTCCTGGACGAGGTGGAGCGGCTACTCTCGAAGCAATGAGCGACCCGGCTCCGGCGCCAGAGGCGGTGTCGTCCGCTGCGGCGGCGGATGTGGTCCGGCGCGTGGTTGCGAACCTGGAGCTCGCGGTCCGCGCACCGCGTGAAACGCTCGAGCTCTGCGTCCTGGGTCTCCTGGCCGAGGGTCACCTGTTGATCGAGGACTTCCCGGGGGTCGGAAAGACCGTGCTCGCGAAGTCCCTCGCGCGCTCACTGCATCTGGATTTCTCGCGCCTGCAGTTCACCCCCGATCTTCTTCCCACCGACGTCACCGGCGTGAACGTCTTCAACCAGAGGACGAACGAGTTCGAGTTCAGGCCAGGTCCCGTGTTCACGAACGTCCTCCTCGTGGACGAGATCAACCGCGCGTCGCCGAAGACCCAGTCCGCGCTTCTCGAGGCGATGCAGGAGAACCAGGTGACGATCGATGGGGAGACGTATCCGCTCGAGCTCCCGTTCCTCGTCGTCGCAACCCAGAACCCGATCGAGTACGAGGGAACGTATCCGCTGCCCGAGGCGCAGCTCGATCGCTTCTCGGCGATGCTCTCGCTCGGGTACCCGCCACTGGCGGAGGAGGCACGGATGCTCGCCGAGCAGACGACCGACCCTCCGCTCGACCATCTCCGGGCGGTCGTCCGTCGCGACGACGTCCTCCTGGCGATCGAGGCGGCGCGTGTCGTGTACGTCGAGGAGAGCATCAACCGCTACGTCGTCGGACTGCTCGCACATACGCGTGACAGCTCGAAGCTCGCACTGGGGGCGAGCCCGCGCGCCGGCATCGCGCTCCTGCGCATGGCGAAGGCGCGGGCGGTTGCAGCGGGGCGGGACTATGTCCTACCGGAAGACGTGCAGGCGGTTGCGGTCGCCGTGCTCTCCCACCGGGTGATCGTCGCGCCCGAGGCACGGGCCGCGGGAGCTCTCGGGGCCGAAGCGGTCCGGGAGGCGCTGGTCGAGACCCGGGTACCCGCATGAAGTTCGGCGGCGCGCTCCTGCTCGGAGCCTGCGTCACCCTCGCCGCTCTCATGTTCGGCTCGCGCCCGTTGGTGGTGGCCGGAGTCGGTCTTCTGCTCGCCGCTGGCCTCGCGCGCATCTGGGCCGGGTTGGTGCGAGGGCCGGTCACCGTCGTCCACGTCGCCGACCCAGCGCCCGCCACCGAAGGCGATCGTGTTCGGCTCACGATCGACGTGCAGCGGGCCTCGCGCATGCCGGTGGGATCGCTGGTCGCTCGCGGCTGTCTCGGCCCGCTCGGCGCTTACGAATGCAGGCTGAATGGGCACGGGCGGCGCGCGAGGGCCGAGCTCGACCTCGGACGGCTTCCTCGAGGCCGCTTTGCGATCTCGGATACGAGGATCGAGCTCGGCGACCACCTCGGGCTCGAGTCCGTCTCGCTGGCCGTGGATCCGGCGAGTGCGGCGGTCGTCGTGCATCCTCGGCTCGTCGAGCTCCAAACGCTGTTCAGCGACGCGGGGCGGATGGGAGGAGCCGGCCGCCGACTGCTCCTGCGGCGACCGGCCGGCTTCGACTTCCACTCGGTGCGCGAGTACACGCAGGGCGAGTCACTTCGCCGCGTGCACTGGCCGAGCACCGCGCGCCGCGGCCAACTGATGGTGAAGGAGCTCGAGGACACGCCGCGGGACGCGGTGGTCGTGCTCCTGGACTGCGATCCCGCAGGAGCGTGTGGCGAGCGGGGGGATTCCAGCTTCGACCAAGCGGTGCGCGCAGCCGGATCCGTCCTCAAGGTGTACGCCGCAAGGGGCCGAAAGGCTGTCCTCGTCACCACGGGTGGCGGTCGTTCGGTCGTCGAGGTGTCTTCTTTCGTGGGGGGTTTCCGGACGATGCTCGGCGTCCTTGCCGCAGCCGAGCCCGACGCCCGGACGAAGCTCGCCCGCTGGCTCGTGTACGAGCAGACGCGGACGGCGCAGGCCGGCGAGCTCGTCGTCGTCACCTCGAATCTGGAGCCTGCCGCCGTCGACGCTCTGCTTGCGCTTGCTACGCGGCGCCTCCTCTCCGTCGTCTGGATCGACGCACCGAGCTACGCCGGCCGGCCGACGCGCACGCCTTCAGGCCCGCTCCGCCTCTCCCGGCTCGGCGTACCCGTGGCCGTCGTTCGTCGTGGTGACGATCTCGCCGCGGCTCTCGACGCGCCTCGGGTGGAGGCAGTCGCGGGTGCATAGCGGTCGCACGCTCGTCGCGTGCGCGTTGCCGGCGCTCGCCGTGTCCGTTTCCTGGCTGCGACTCGAATCTCCGCCGCAGATGGCGGAGGCACTTGCGATGGTGGGCCTGGCGCTTGCTCCGGTTCTCGTGCCCCCCGGGTGGACCCGCGCGGTGGCAGTGGCCCTGGGCGTACTCGGCGCTTTCTGGATCGCGTTTGGCGCGGAGCCGTGGGAGCTCCTGCCGTATCGCGACCAGCACGTCCTCGACCCGGTGGCGAGCGCAGCCGGCGAGGGGATCGGTGACTTCTATCGCGTCCTCCTGCCGCTCGCGCCCGAAGCGAATCCCGAGATGCACGGGCTCGTGCTCCTGGCGATCTTCGGCTTCGTTCTCGCCATCTCGCTTCTCGCCTCGGCGTCGCACCCGCTCGGCGCCGCGGCGGTGACCGTCGCAGGTGCGGGCTGGGCGGCGACGCTGGTCGGCGGGCAAGCGGTCGCGCTCGGCGCGCTCGCGCTTGCCGCCGCACTCTCGACGCCGTTGATCCTCCGCGTCCGCTCGGGCCCCGCGCTCGTCGCAGGGCTGGGGGCGGGCGCCGCAGTCGTCGCGGGGGCGATGTGGGCGTCCTCGGCAACCACGGTCGCGCGGGAAGCGGCGTTGAACTGGGAGAGCTGGGACTTCCGGAAGGTCTCGGCAGAGGCGACGGGAGTGAGGTTCGCGTGGGACTCCAACTACGACGGCATTCGTTTCCCGCCGACCAAGACGGTGGTGCTCACGGTGGACGGGCCCGAGGAGGCGCGCTACTGGCGTACGTCCACGCTCGACCTCTTCGCGAGCGACCACTGGTTCGAGGATCTCCTCTGGCTCGGTCGCGTGCAAGGAGACTCGAATGCGATGCCCCTCGACCGGCTCACACCTGCACGGGCAGCGAACCGGGACAGCTGGCTCGAGCAGCGGATCGAGGTGAAGGCGCTCGTCGACGACCGGCTCGCAGCGGCGGGCACGCCGGTCGCGCTCGACGCCCGCCGCCTCGGAAACGTCTTTCGCATGTCCGGTGGTGTCCTCCGAGTGCGCAGCCCGCTCGGCGAGGGACAGCGCTATCGCGTGTGGAGCTATGCCCCGGACCCGGCCCCCGCCGTGCTGGCTGGGTCGAAACCGCGGTATCCCAGTGCCGCGCGACGGTACCTCGAGCTGGACAGCAGAGACCTGCCCTTCTGGAGAAGCCCCGGGCGAGACCGGGTGGTGCGCGATCTGCTTACTGTCCCCGCAAACGACAGCTTCGAGGCCTACACCGCCCTGTACGAGATCGCCCGCCGAGTCACCCGCTCTGCGGAGAGCCCGTACGCCGCGGTGCTCGCTCTGGAGTCGTGGTTCCGGCAACGTGGAGGCTTCGTCTACGACGAGCAGCCGCCGAACGCAGACGGCCCACCGCTCGTCTCGTTCGCGACCCGCACGAAGGCCGGCTACTGCCAGCACTACGCGGGTGCGATGGCGGTGATGCTGCGTCTGCTCGGCGTCCCCGCGCGGGTCGCGGTGGGGTTCACGAGCGGAACGTACGAGGATGGCAAGTGGGTCGTCACCGACCACGAGGCGCATGCCTGGGTCGAGGTCTGGTTCGCCGGTCAGGGCTGGATCCCGTTCGACCCGACTCCCGGTCGCGGGACGTTCGGAGGCACCTACTCGTTCGCCTCGGACTCGAAGGACGCAGTGGAGGCGCTTCGCCGCGGGGACCTGAGCGGAGAAACCCCATTCGTCGACCGAGAGCGTCCCGACCTCGCTGACCGGGCTCGGGTCGGCGAGGCCGCCGCCGAGGGCGGACCGTCGATCTTCATGTTCGCTCTCGGTCTGGGCGCCCTCTGGACTGTTGTGGTCGGGTTCGGCAAGGCGATCTTCTGGCGCACTCGCAACCTGACCCGTGACTCCCGGCGGGCGGCGACCGCCAGCCGGCGAGAGCTCGAAGCGTTCCTTCGCGACCAGGGCATCGCGATCCCCGTCTCTGCGACGCTCGACGACCTGCGGTTGGCGGTGTGGGGCGAGCTGGGCCTCGACAGCCGCTCATTCGTCGAGGCTGCAGCTCACGCACGCTTCGGGCCGCCGGTCGAACATAAGGCCGGTGCGGGAGCAGCTCAGCGCGAGCTGCGCACGCTGCTCCGTCGGGTGCGTGGCCAGCTCTCGTTCTGGTCGCGTTTCCGGGGATTCGTCTCTCTGCGCTCGCTTCGCGGCGGATGGCAGTCGTGAGTGACACCTACGACCTCTTCCAGCAGGGTCGCAAGCACCTGAGGAGCGGGATGAACGCACAGGCCACGGTCGCGCTGGAGAAGGCCAAGCGACGCGAGCCCGAATCGCGCTCGATCCGCGAAGCGCTCGGGATTGCCTACTTCCGCCTCAGGCGCTGGGAAGAGGCCGAGGCGGAGTTCAGGGCGCTCGTCGAGCTCTCGCCGGCTGACGAGTTCGCCCACTACGCGCTGGCGCGCGCTCTTGTCAACCAGGGAAAGCGCAAGGAGGCCACTCCGCACATCAAGCTGGCGCGGTCGATGCGCCCGCGGCCGGCCCTGGACAAGGAGCCGGCCAAGCCGGAGCTCGACGAAGCCTCATGATTGCCATCGTCGGCGCGGTCGGTTGACGACGGCCCGTAGCTCGGTTGTCGTGATCACGCCCACGAGACAGAGGCCGATCCCCTGCTCGCGAAACGTACGCATGCCGGCCGCTCCGGCTGCGTGCTCGACCTCGGCGGCGGATGAACCGGCGGCAATGAGAGCTCGTACCTCGTCGGTCAGGGGAAGAACTTCGACGAGCCTCGTGTCTCCCTGATACCCGCTGTCGCCGCACTCGCGCAGCCCCGACCTCGTCCGAGCAGACGCGTCCCGGACTCCTCCTCCGGCAAGTCGAGCTCGAAGAGCTCGTCCACCGATGCGTAGTAGGTCTCCCGGCACGTGAGGCAGGTCTTGCGAACGATCTGCTGGGCGACCACGCCGGTCAACGTCCCGCTCACAAGAGCCGAGTCGCCGCCTAGCTCCGTCAGGCGGCGAACTCCCGCCGACGCTGTCGGCGCGACGAGAGTCGTCAGAACCAGGGTGTCGAGAGCGCCGAAAACTGCTTCAGGCGTCGTCTCGTCGTCGACGAGCGCGCCCAAGGCGACGACATCGGGATCGGAGGCAAGGATCGCTCGAAGCGGTGACGCCAGCCGCCGGATCGACCTCGATCTGGTCGATTCCCTCGAGTTGCCGCTCCACCGGATCCTCCATTGTCAGAACGTTCAGCTCTGCCGTGTCGACCTCTCGGAGAGCCGCGTAGAGCGTCGTCGTAAGCCCACTTCCGGGCG
>JACCUU010000243.1 GCA_013811645.1 Actinomycetota bacterium
GAGCTGGACCTCTCCCTCGGCTGCTCGGCCCGCGGACAACAGCTGCTCGGCGGCGCGCAATCGTGCCTCGGCCTCGAAGAGCAGGATGCCGGCCTCCGCGTACAACTCGGCCGCCTCCACGAACCGCCTGTCGAGTATGGCGACCATCGCCCGGTGGCCCGGGCTCGGCGGCAGCGTTGCCAGGATCTCGCGGAGTTTCGAGGTTTCACCGAGCTCGAGGGCAACCTCGGCCACCGACTCCCTTACCTTCGGCTGCTCCTCGAGGAGGGGGAGCGCCTCCGCGAACGTTGCGCGCGCCTCGGCGGCGCGACCGATCTGCAGATAGGCCCAGGCGTTTCGCACCAACGCAAGAACGAGGTATTTCCGATCACTGGGTGCTGAACGTGCAAGCCGGAGCGCATGTTCGAAGTCCGCCAGCGCTTGGTCGCGGTGTCCGCGTGCGAGACTGATGTAGGCGCGGGACAGGCGGGTAAGCCCTTCCAGAATGTGCGGCGATCCCGCCTCGCACTCGGCGATGAACTTGTCCGCGTCTGCAACAGTTTCGTCCCACTCGTCCAGAAGCCAGCCGATCGAGATCGCGTTCCCGCGCATGAAGCGCACGTTCTGAACCTCGCCGAAGCGCTCGGCTTCGTGCAGCGCCTCGAGCTGGAGCTCGCGCGTGCGCACGAGGTCCCATGTATCGATGACGACCGACAGGTTGTTGAGCGCCGATGCGAGCATCGGCGAGCTCGTCGCGCGCCCGATCTCGATCGCCCGCTCAAGGTCGTTGCGGCCCGTGACGTCGCCCATCCACTCCTTCGCCGAGCCGATGGTTGTCAACGCATGGACACGCAAGTCGTCGAGACCGAGACGCTCTGCCATCGCGAGCGCCTCCTCGGCGGTTCGCAATCCGTGTTGATGCTCCCCGGCGAGAAAGTGATGTCGGGCGGACCACGCGAGTACTCGGGCAACCTCGGGGGAAGCGTTTGCACCCTCGACGAGAGCCTCGGCAGCTTGTAGGTGGGGAAAGACCTTGTCTTGCTCGCCTCGAAACCAGAACATCCGCGCGAGGAGGGCCTCGGCTTCGGCGGCGGTCTCGGGGTTCCCAGATTCGAGGAGCGCGTCGCGCGCTCCCTCGAGAGCGTCGGCTGCTCTCTCGTCATCCGCGACGTCGAGCGCTCGCGCGAGCCTGAAGAGCAGCTCCGGCCGGTCCCTGTCGTCCTCCGGTAACAGGTCGAGTGCGGTCGAGTAGTGCGCGGCCGCAGTCGGGAATGCATTCAGCGCGAAGGCGCGATCGCCCGCTGCGCGTGACGCGAGCCGGACGTGCTCGGCGAGGTCGGCCGTCTCCAAGCCGGCGGCTTCCGCGAGCGCGAGCGCTGCACTCCAGTGGTAGGCGAGCATCTCCGCGTGATCCTCCGGGCGGCCCAGCGACTCGAGCCACTGTGCAGTCTGCCGATGCTTCTCGGCACGGTCGCCACGCGCGATCTGTCCGTAGGCGACGTCGCGGACGAGTGCGTGCGCGAACGCGAACTCCGTTTCTCCCTCGACCGAGGTTCGGCGCTGCTGGCGTACAAACGCCTTCCGCGTGAGCGAGTGCAGGGACGCGGCCGCTTCGACCGGCTCGCGGCGGAGCGCCCCGGCCCAGAAGACCTTTCCGACGACCGCGGCGTCTCGCAGGAGCTCCTTCTCCTTGGAAGGCAGCCCATCGAGCCGCGCCGAGATTATTCCCTGGAGGGTCTCGGGTAGAGACAGCGCCTCCACCGATCCCTGCTCGAGGAACAGCTCCGCGAACTGCTCGGCATAGAGGGGATTGCCACCGGCTCGCTCGAGCAGCGCGGCCTGCGACTCGGCCACCAGCACGGGCGTGCCGAGGAGTCCCGCGAGGAGAAGGGCAGTGTCGTCGTCGGACAGCGAAGCGAGCGCGAGCGTCGTCGCGTTCAGCTTGCCGCCGCCCCAACCCGGCCTTCGCTCGAGGAGCTCCGGCCGCGCAGTCGTCACGACGAGGAGCGGGACGTCGGTCACCCAGTCGACGAGCTCGTCGACGAAGTCGAGCAGGCTCTCGTCGGCCCAGTGGAGGTCCTCGACGACGACGACGAGCGGCCGCTGGTGGGCCATCGCCTCGAAGAAGTGCCTCCACGCGGAGAACGCTTCCCCGCGCCGGTCCCCGCCGAGCTCACTTTCGCTCCCGAGGCCCACCAGTGGCAGGAGATGCGACTCCACCCAGCGGGCG
>JACCUU010000249.1 GCA_013811645.1 Actinomycetota bacterium
GGAACTCCCCTTTTCGCTCGCGACGAAGGACGCTGTCCCAGATCGCGCCCGCCGTATGGCTCGAGTTCCGGGAGAGGTTCTCGTCGATGAAGCGCTCGTAGTGGCCGATGTCGAGGTCGGTCTCGGCCCCGTCCTCGGTGACGAAGACCTCACCGTGCTGGAACGGGATCATCGTCCCCGGGTCGACGTTCAGGTACGGGTCGAACTTCTGCGCGCTGACCGAGAGGCCACGCGACTTCAGCAATCGCCCGAGGGATGCGGCGACGATCCCCTTGCCGAGCGCAGAGACCACACCACCCGTGACGAACACGTACTTGGCCACGGGGTCTCACCGTACCAGGAGGCGCGGCGGATGGCGTCAGGCTTGAGCCTGACCCGTTTTCGAGGTTGGACGAACACCCAAGCCCGGCGTCAGGCTGAAGCCTGAGCCCAACGGCTATTCCTTGAGGGTGGCGAGAAACGCCTGCCCGCCGAGCATGCGCTCGACCTCCTCGCGGCGGAGGAGATCGTCCAGCTCCTCGATCCGAGTATGCGTCGGATCGCCCGGGACCTTCTCGACGCGGAGGTGTCGGTCGGCGACGCTCGCGATCTGCGGGAGGTGGGTGATCGTGAGGACCTGCGCCCGCTCGGACAGGCGCTGCAGCGTCCCCGCCACGGCGTGGGCGGTAACGCCGCCGATGCCCGCGTCGATCTCGTCGAACACCAGCGTCTCACCGCCGGCAACCGCGGCCAGCGCGAGCGCGATCCGCGAGAGCTCGCCGCCGGAGGCGGTCTCGGCCACCGGACCGAAGGGCAGGCCCCGGTTGGGGCGGATCAGAAAGGCGACCTCGTCAGTGCCATTTGCGCCGGGCTCTCGCTCCCGAAGCTCGCAGATGAACTCCCCTTCCCCCAGGCCCAGTCCTTGGAGCTCACCGAAGACGGCGTCGGCAAAGGGGCGCGCCCGAGACTGCCTTGCGGCACGAAGCTCGTCGGCGAGCGCGGCTACGCGCGACTCGGCGGCGACGACCGCGTCGGCGGCCACCGTGACGGAATCGTGCCCGGTAGCAACGCCGTCGAGCTCGACCCGAGCAGCAGCAGCGCCCTCCAGCAGCTCCTCGAGCGAGGATGCGTCGAAGCGACGCCGCAGGGCGGCGATCCGGGCGAGACGTCCTTCGACCTCCTCCAACGCCCCGGGATCGGCCTCGAGCGATGCGAGAAAGCCGTGCAGGTCGCTCCCGGCCTCAGCGAGGCGCACCGCGACGTCGCGCAGCTCGGTGGCTATCACCGCGAGCTCGGGCGCGATTCGCTCGAGCGGGGCCAGCACATGTTCGGCCTGCGCCGCCAAGGACGCTGCACCTTCGCCCTCCTCGGGAGCGACCGCCTCGGCCGCCATCGAAGCCGCCTCCTCCAACTCGGCAACGTTACGAAGCCGCTCGCGCTGTGCGCGGAGCACGTCCTCGTCCTCCGGAGAAAGACCGTCCGTATCCTCGACGAGCGCTTGCAGCTCGGCAAGTCGGGTCGCGGCAGCGTCGGCGTCACGTGTCAGCTCCTCATAGCGGCGGCGCGCCGACGCAAGTTCTCTCCACGCGACGCCGGCGTCACGTCGACGCGCTACCTGTTCGGCGCCGCAGAATGCGTCCAAGACGTCGAGCTGGAAGGACGGCCGCGCCAGGCGACGCTGCTCGAACTGGCCGGACATGGCGATCAGCCGCTCTGCAGCTCCGGCCAGGTCCTCGCGCGCGACGGCACGTCCCCACACATAGGCCCGCGTCCGGCCGTCGCCGAAGACACGGCGCGCGAGGACGAGGCCGGCCTCGCCCTCGGGTCGCAGCTCCGCGAGCGTCGTGACCTCTTCCTCGTCGAAGAACCCATCGGGGACGTCCAGCTCGGCCTCCACGTACGCCTCCGACCCGTCTGTGCCCACGGACGCCGCGTCGGCACGAGCTCCGAGCAGCAGCCCGATCGCTTGCGCAAAGATCGTCTTTCCCGCCCCCGTCTCGCCGGTAATCGCGTTCAGACCGGGGCCGAACGTGAGATCCGCCTCGCGGATCAGCACGAGGTTCTCGATGCGGAGCCTACGAAGCATGGAGCACGAGCCGACAGTA
>JACCUU010000145.1 GCA_013811645.1 Actinomycetota bacterium
GCCGGGCACCTCGCCGCACAGGCGCGGTGTCGGGATCACCTTGCCGGGATTGCAGAT
This sequence comes from Actinomycetota bacterium, assembly GCA_013811645.1. Lineage (GTDB taxonomy): Bacteria > Actinomycetota > Thermoleophilia > Gaiellales > Gaiellaceae > GMQP-bins7. Next base: position 58 of record JACCUU010000145.1, read on the forward strand.
CCCCACCGGATCGAACGCGCGTCGAAAGCGCCCGAAGACCTCGAGGTCGCGCTCCGAGAACATCCGCGGCATCGAGCACGCCTTGTCCATCCCGACGCCGTGCTCGCCGGTGAGCGAGCCGCCCGCGTCCAGGCAGGCGTCGAGGATCGCCTCCGCGAGCTCCCGCGCGCGATCGGTCTCGCCCGCCTCCGCGTCGTAGAGCACGAGCGGATGGAGGTTCCCGTCGCCCGCGTGGAAGACGTTGCCCACGCGCAGGCCGTAGCGGGCCGACAGCTCCTCGATCTGGCGGAGAGCCGCGGGCAGGCGCGTGCGCGGGACGACGCCGTCCTGGACGTAGTAGTCGGTCGCGATCCGGCCCATCGCTGCGAACGCCGACTTCCGTCCCTTCCAGAGGAGGGCCCGGTCGGCGTCGCTCGACGCAACCCGGAGCTCGAACGCGCCGCATGCGTCGCAGATGCGCTCGAGCTCCGCCGCGTCGTCCTCGACCTGCTCGACGACGCCGTCGAGCTCGACGAGGAGGACGGCGCCCGCTCCTTCGGGATAGCCGGGCGCGACCGCTAGCTCTGCGGCCTCGATCGTGAGGCGGTCCATCATCTCGATCGCCGACGGCATCGCTCCCGCGGCGACGATCTCGGACACCGCGGCGCCGGCGGCGTCCATCGTGTGGAACGCGGCGAGGAGCGTCCTGACTGACGCGGGGGACCGGACGACGCGCAGCGTGATGCGGGTGGCGATCCCGAGCGTTCCCTCGGAGCCGACGATCGCGCCGAGCAGGTCGGGGCCGTCGGGGTCGAGCGCCTTGCCGCCGAGCTCGAGGAGCTCTCCATCGGGGAGGACGAAGGTCAGGCCCGTGACGTGATGCACCGTGAACCCGTGCTTCAGGCAGTGCGCGCCGCCCGAGTTCTCGGCGACGTTGCCGCCGATCGTGCACACCTGTTGGCTCGACGGATCCGGCGCATAGAAGAACCCCTCGCCGGCCACGGCACGCGTGACGTCGAGGTTCGCCACCCCGGGCTCGACGACGATGCGCTGGCTCGCCAGGTCGATCTCGAGGATGCGATTCATGCGGGCAAGTGACACCACGAGCCCTCCCGCCAGGGGTGTAGCACCTCCCGAGAGCCCGGTTCCAGCACCTCGAGCGACGAAGGGCACGCCCTCGCGATTGCATGCCTGCACGACCGCCCGCACGTCCTCGGTCGAGCCCGGGAGAACCACGAGCTCCGGGATCGCCCGATGTCCCGTGAGGCCGTCGCACTCGTAGACGCGAAGCTGCTCCGGCTCGGAGATCACATGCCTCGCTCCCAGGATGCGCTGCGTCTCCCGCACGAATGAAGCCGAGAGCGCCATCGCCGCGAGTCTACGGCCCGCTCAGCTCGCCGCCCAGAACTCCTCGAACACCTCCGGATCGCTCGGAAGCGCGAGCACCTCCCGGACGAGCCCGTCCTCGATGCGAAACAGCAGCACCTGCTCCAGCTCGAGGCTGCGCCCGAGTCGCGTGCCGCGCGCGACGTACATCGCGGCCGCTCGTTGGTCGCTCGCGAGGACATCTCGAAGCTCGGATTCGTACGTTCCGTCGGTCTCCTTCGGCAGGCGGCCGAGGAAGCCGAAGATCTCTTCCCGGCCGCGGTAGACTCCCGCCATCACGCCGCGCCCCGGCACCGTCCAGATCGCGTCCTCCGCGAAGAGCCGTCGCAGCCCGAAGCCGCCTTTCCCGCGCGCGAACGCGGCGAACACCGCTCGGACGAGGGCTTCGTTCTCGGTCCTAGCGGTCACGGGCTTCTTTCTCCCAGCGCGCGAGCAAGCCCTCGACATGGCGACGCTGAGCATCCGTGAACGGGACCCGAGAGACCAGGCGGCGCGCCTCCGCAGGGTCGTTGTTCTCGACGGCCGCCTCCAGATGCTCACGGAGCGGATTCGGCTGCCTGAGCTGGCGGCGCAGCCAACGTAACAGGCTCACCGTGGCCTGATCGGTCACGGCGCCAGGCTAGACGCTAGAGAACCTCTTCGTCCTCTGTCTCGTCAGGCGTTGTCTGCCCGTCCTCAGATGCGGCAGCCGAGCCGTCGTCCGCGAGGCTGTAGGCGCTGAGCCTCGACGAAAGTCCGTCCATCCAGTTCACGGCCTCCGGCTCGTCGCCGGGGTCCTTGGCCGACCGCTCTCGGCGACCCTTGCGGCTGGACACCGGTGCTGGGCGAGGACGGCGCTCCTTCGAGGGGCGCTCGGAGTCTGGTCCGGCGCCATCCTGGCCGCTCTCCTTGACGAGAGAGCGGATGTCAGGCAGTGACGGGATGCCTGCGATCAGCGTAGGGGCGGGATCGGGCTTCACGACGTCTTCGGACTCGATGCCGAGGAGGGGAGCCGGACGCGGGATCGGCTTCGGCTCGATCCGTTCGCGAGGTGGCGCTGCTGGATCGACGACGTAGTCGGGCAGAGGGCCCGGATCGGGCTCGGGCTCGAGCGCCGACGCCGGTGGCGGAACCTGCGCGACCGGCTCCGAAGCGCGGTTGGGTTCGACCACGAAGTCAGGCAGAGGCTCGGGCTCGACAACGAGCTCCGGGACGTGTTGCGGCTCATTCGCCAACACCGGCGCCGGTAGTCCGGCTTCCTCAGGCTCGGGCCCGAACTCGGGGACGTGGTTCGGTTCGAAGGCCGTTACCGGCTCGGGTTCCGGCCGGGGGGCAGGCTCGGGCTCCGGTTCTGGCTCGGGCTCTGGTTCGGGCACCGGCTCGGGAGCCGGCTCCGTGACCGGCACTGGCTCGAACACGCGCGCGACAACAGGTTCCGGCTCGAGGTCGCGCTCGACGACAGATTCCGGTTCGGGAATGACGTCTAGCTCGGGCTCCGGCTCCGGCTCGAACTCGGGTTCCGGCGCGGCCTCGGCGACGGGCGCCGGTTCGGGTTGGGGGGTCGCTTCGGCGATGGGCTCGGGCTCGGGCTCGGGCTGCGACTCCGGCCACGCCTCGGCAACCGGCTCCGGCGAAGCGATCGCGAGCGTCTCGGGCTCGGCCGCCTCGACGAGGGCAACGGGTTCTGGCTCCGGCTCCGGCTCCGGTTTCGGCTGTGGCTCTGGATGTGGCTCGGGCTCGGGCTCGGACTCGGGCACCACGATGTAGTCGGGAAGCTCACCGACTTCCGCTCTCGGCTCCGCTTCTGGCTCTGCTCCTGGCTGGGATTGGGCGCCTGGCAGCGTCCATCCTCCGGCGGCCTCGTTCCAGGCGGGTTGCAGCTCGACAGGCTCGAGGAACCCTGGCTCGAGCTCGCTCGTCGGCGGCAGCTCCCAGAGCGGGCGGCCGACGACGAGTCGTTCTCGGAGCTCGAGCCGTCGAACCTTCCCTCCCGGCGCCGTCGGAAGCTCGTCGACGAACTCGATCTCCCGCGGTACCTCGTGCTCGGCGAGTGACTGCCCGACGTCCTGGCGAAGTTCCGCCTCGAGCCCGACCGACCCCTCGACACCTGGCGCGAGGACGACGAATGCCCTCAGGAACTGCCCGCCACGTTCGAGATCCCGCACGCCGACGACGGCGCTTGCCGCAATGGCGTCGTGCTGGTGAAGTGCTCGCTCGCTCGCGTAAGGACTGAAGCGCTCTCCGCGGCTGGTCAGCATGTCGCTCGCGCGCCCTAAGAACCACAGGAATCCGTCCGCGTCGGCCGTCGCCACGTCACCGGTCGTGTACCAGTCTCCGCGGAAGGCCTCCTTCGTCTCGTTCGGCGCCTCCCAGTAGCCGGCGAAGAGCGTCGGAGTGCGACCGCGTACGGCGAGCTCGCCCTCGGCGCCCGGCGGGAGCTCGTTTCCGCCTTCGTCGACGATCGCGACCTGGTGTCCGGGGAGTGGCAGGCCCAGCGATCCTGGCTTGAAGCCCGCCTCAGCACCGTTCCCGACAACGACGTTGGTCTCGGCCTGCGAGTAGCCGTCGTGGATGACCAGCCCCCACGTTTCCTCGAAGACCGCGCTCACCTCGGGGTCGAGATGGTCGCCGGTGGAGACCAGCCGGCGGAGCTGGGACGGCCGGAAGCGATCGAGCTCCGGGCGCAGCGCAAGCGCGGCGTACTCGGCAGGGGTCTGGGCGAGGATCGTCGTGCCGAGGCGATAGATCAGATCGAGGCGCTCCAGCGGTTCGAACTCGCCCTCGTGGAGCAGTGTCTCGGCTCCGCGCGACCACGGGCCGAGCAGGCTGTGCCAGACCGTGTTCGGAGATCCCGCTGAAGCCGTGCACCAGACGGCGTCCCCGCGACCCGCGTCGAGCCAGTACTCCGCCGCCACTCGGGCGGCGAAGGCGGCTGCGTTCGTGTGGGCGACGAGATGCGGCCCCCCGGAGGCTCCGGCGCTGGTGAGGACGAACGCAAGGTCGCGCGACGTCGAGTCGTGCGTCGGCGCCTGCTCGGGCGCGTCGAGGAGAAGCGGTTGGGCCTCGTCCACGTAGAGAACGTGCGGGCGCTCGACCATCCGTACGATCTCGGGCTCCGCCGCTCGCACGGCGACGACGAGACGTGCTGACGTTGCGGTCATGCGATCTTCGAGCGTGGTCGCGGACGTGGTCACGGGTGCCGGGACGACGACTGCGCCCACCTTCAGGCAGGCGAGCACGATCTCCAGCCAGTCGACGTTCGTCCCTACGAGCACCAAAACCCGGTCGCCCGGCCGCACTCCGCGTTCGCGCAGAAGCGAGCTCCAACGCGCGCTCCGCTCGGCCAGCTGGAGGAACGTCCGAGGCTCGATGACGCCGTCTCTTCCGAGCACCGTCACCGCTTGCCGCTTGGGGTCGTGAGCGAGCGCCTCGATAACGTCGCGGGTGAAGTTGAATCGGTCGGGGACCTGCCAGCGCCCGTCCGCGAGCGCGGGATAGAGCGCGAGCTCGAGGGGCGACGAAGGCAGCCCTCCTCGTGGCGCGCGGCGGCGGCCGATGCGAAGCTTTTTCACGGCAGAACCATTATCGACCCGAATCGGCCTGGAGCTAAAGCGCGTTTACCTCATTCGGCGCAAGATCGAAATCCGCTAGCGCGGATTCCGATCGCGCAAGATCCCTAAAGGCGGCCGCTTCGCGGC
>JACCUU010000269.1 GCA_013811645.1 Actinomycetota bacterium
GGTTCGCGCCGGCCGCGACGTTCTTCAGGCCCTCGCGGACGATGGCCTGTGCGAGCACCGTCGCGGTCGTCGTGCCGTCACCGGCGACGTCGTCCGTCGATGTGGCGGCCTCGCGTGCGAGCTGCACACCCTGGTTCTCGAACGGGTCCTCGACCTCGATCTCGCGGGCGATCGTCACGCCGTCGTTCGTGATCGTCGGCGCGCCGAACTTCTTGTCCAGGACGACGTAGCGTCCCTTCGGCCCGAGCGTCACCTTGACCGCATCGGCGAGGATGTTCACACCGCGCTCGATCGAGCGGCGCGCGTCCTCGTTGAACTTGAGCTCCTTATGAGCCATTACTTCCTCCTAAGCGAATCGGGCTATGCGGTGGCGCCGGCGAGCTTGCGCTTGCTCTTGCCACCCGTGGTTACGACCTTTGCGAGCACGTCCGACTCACGCAGGATGAGGACGTCGTCCGCGCCGACTTTGATCTCGGTTCCGCCGTACTTCGAGAAGATGATCTCGTCGTCGACGTCGATGTCCATCTTGATGAACTCCCCGTCCTCGTCACGCGGGCCGGGGCCAACGGCGAGAACCTTGCCGCGCTGCGGCTTCTCCTTCGCCGTGTCGGGCAACACGATGCCACTGACAGTCGTCTCCTCTTCTTCGAGGACTTCGACGATCAGGCGGTCGCCCAAAGGCTGCAAATCCATTCGTAGACCTCCTGGTCACGAGTTTGTAACACGTCTGGCACTCTCACTAGGTGAGTGCCAGGGACACCATAGCACTCTTCCCCTCTGTGACCAAGCCAGATTGAGTCGACGGGACTCACATTCGGCGAGTATGAGCGCGCTCGCTGTTACAAAGTCGTGACCAGGCGCGAGTTCTCAGCCGGAGTAGTCCTCATTCGCAGGATGCGTGGCGCGCATTGGTTCGCAGCCGTTCGGCCACGAGGCAAGCCGGAAGGGGTCTGGGCGCTGCCGAAGGGCTTGATCGACGCCGGTGAGAGGGCGGCGGAGACCGCGCTTCGCGAGGGATACGAGGAGACGGGAGTGCGGGCTCGGTTGGAGACGAAGCTCGGAGACATCCGGTACGTCTACACGTGGCAGGGCGAGCGGGTCTTCAAGATCGTCAGCTTCTATCTCGCGTACGCCGTGAGCGGGCGGATCGGGGACATCCCGGCCGAAATGGAGCTCGAAGTCGCGGATGCACGCTGGCTGCCGCTCGCAGATGCGCCTCGTCTCCTCGCCTACAAGGGCGAGCGCGAGATGGCGGCAAAGGCGCGGGAGGTGCTCTCCTCCGACCCCGTATGATGCCGCGGCCGCCTGTGCCGACGTTTGCGCTCAACTTCTACAACACCGCCGTCGCCGACCAGCTCCGCAGCGGGCGCAAGACCGCGACCATCCGGCTCGGCGACAAGTCCCCGAAGTACCGGAAGGGGCTGATCGTCACCGTCCTCTGCGGCGCGCGCTACGGGCAGCGCGACAGGATCTTCGACGCCGTCATCGACAAGGTCGAGGTGAAGCAGCTTCGCGACCTGTCACCGCGCGAGATCGAGCACGACAACCCCGAGCTCCGGCGCACGGAGGAGATGGCGCACTTCCTGGGGCAGCTCTACAACCGCGAGGTGGGCGAAGACGACATCGTCACGGTGATCCGCTTCTCGCAGATCGTGGGCACCTCGGGTTGACCCATGGTCCGGGGGTCAGGCTTAAGCCTGACCCCAAGCTGTCTCGACTAGCGACCTGGCTTGCGAATCGGGGTTCCGAAGAGCTCGGGTCGGCGAACCTCAACCCCACACTCCTCGCACTGGACAGCGAAGGCGGACGGAATCGGCGCACTGCAGGAGGGACAGCGGTGCCGAAGCTCGCCTCCGCACTGCGGGCACTCGGTGGGAAGCTCGCTCTCATCCTCGAGGAAGTAGCGCTGCGTGTGGCCGCAACCCAGGCAGAACGCCACCCAGTCGCCGAGCGTCTTCCGGCGCTCCTCCTGGATCCAGTTGCGTTTGGGCATCACCGGTCACTCTAGAGAGGGAGGTCTCGTCGTCCAATCGACTTCACACCCTCTAAGCCTCCGGTCTCGGGTTCCCCATGAAGGGGTCTGCTTTGGCGCGACCGGGAGCCGCGCTAGCGGATTCCGGTCTTGCGCATGAGGGGAGCCTTGTCGCCCAAGCGACTTCACACCCCGACGTTTCCGGTTTCGGGTTTCCCATGAAGGGGTCTGCTTTGGCGCGACCGGGAGCCGCGCTAGCGGATTCCGGTCTTGCGCATAGAGGGCCCCCGCAGGTGCCTTCGTTAGAGTGAAGCCGACCCTGTCCCGAGGACTGGAGACCACCGCATGGCCGTACGTGAAGCCGAGCCCGTAGGCTCGCTCCAGGAGGTGAAGGAGGCGGGACTCGATCGCGAGGACCTGCTCGGCATCTACCG
>JACCUU010000147.1 GCA_013811645.1 Actinomycetota bacterium
GCACGCCTGCAGGAGGAGCTCGGGCTCTCGTCGGTCATGCAGGCGCCGCGCGTCACCAAGGTGACCCTGAACATGGGCGTCGGCGAGGCGAAGACGGATGCGAAGGCGCTCGACGCCGCGATCGACGAGCTCTCGGTCATCTCGGGGCAGCGCGCGCAGGTGCGCCGCGCGACCAAGTCGATCGCCAGCTTCAAGCTTCGGGAGGGTATGCCCGTTGGCGCGCGCGTCACGCTGCGCGGCGCGCGGATGTACGAGTTCCTCGACCGCCTCACCTCGATCGCGCTTCCGCGCATCCGTGACTTCCGTGGGCTCGACCCCGGCTCGTTCGACGGGCGCGGCAACTACTCGATCGGGATCCGCGAGCAGATCATCTTCCCCGAGATCGACTACGACAAGGTTCCGTCGGTGCGGGGGCTCGACATTGCGATTACGACCTCGGCGACGACGAACGAGCACGGGCGCGCTCTGCTCGGTGCCCTCGGCATGCCGTTCGCCGGAGAGAGAAGGGATTCCTAATCGGTGCTCCTTCAAGCGCTCTCATCCCTACCTCTGGCGGCTGCAAAGCGGCGCCATGCCGCGTCCTCAGTCGCGTCCATATCCACTGATATGAACGCTCCCTGCGTCCTTGCCTGGCTTGCTTTTCGCGCGCCAGAGGCAGGGCAAGAACACTTGAAGGAGCACTAATGGCCAAGAAGTCGCTCGTCGTCAAGCAACAGCGGGGCTCGAAGCACAAGGTGCGCGCGTATTCGCGTTGCAACAAGTGTGGGCGTCCTCGTGCGGTCTATCGCAAGTTCGGAGTCTGCCGGATCTGCTTGCGGGAGCTTGCCCACCAGGGCGCCATCCCGGGCATGACGAAGTCGAGCTGGTAGGAGGACACGTGCTCACCGATCCGATCGCCGACATGCTCACCCGCATCCGCAACGCGAATCGCGCGTTGCACGAATCTGCATCCATGCCGACCTCCCGGATGAAGGAGGAGATCGCGCGCATCCTGAAGGACGAGGGCTACATCGCGGACTTCCGTGTGATCGAGACGAAGGACGAAAAGGATCAGCCTTTGCCCTTCCGGACGCTCGTGATCGAGCTCAAGTTCGCGCGCGACCGCCGGCGCGTCATCACCGACCTCAAGCGGGTTTCCAAGCCCGGCCGGCGCGTCTACGCCGGCAAGGATCGTCTGCCGCGTGTGCTCGGTGGCCTCGGCACCGCCATCATGTCCACCTCGACCGGAGTGATCACCCACCGCCAGGCCGCCGAGCGCGGCGTCGGCGGCGAAGTGATCGCCTTCGTCTGGTAGGCGGAACGGTCGTCATGTCGCGGATCGGCCGAAAGCCCATCGAACTGCCCTCGGGCGTGCTGGTTGCCCTCTCCCCGGGCCGCGTCCAGGTCAACGGCCCGCTCGGTGAGCTGAGCCAGGTCGTACCCGCGCGCATGCAGATCGAGAAGAACGAGGCCGAGATCCTCGTCACCCGCCCCACGAATCGTGGCGAGGACCGTGCGCTCCACGGGCTCACACGGACGCTCGTCGCCAACATGGTCGAGGGCGTCACCAAGGGCTTCGAGAAGCACCTGGAGATCCAGGGAGTGGGGTACCGCGCTCAGCTCAAGGGCACCGAGCTCGAGCTTGCCGTCGGCTTTTCGCATTCGGTCACGATCAAGCCGCGAGCCGGAATCAGCTTCGAGGTTCCGATTCCGACGCAGATCGTCGTCAAGGGCATCGACAAGCAGGCGGTCGGCCAGACTGCTGCCGAGATCCGCAAGGTTCGGCCGCCCGAGCCGTACAAGGGCAAGGGCATCCGCTACCGCGACGAGCAGGTGCGCAGGAAGGTCGGGAAGCGCGCATGACAGTCATGACGAAGCGCCAGGCGCGGATGCGCCGCCAGCGCCGTATCCGCGGCAAGATCGCGGGAACCGCCGAGCGGCCGCGGCTCGCCGTGTTCCGCTCGAATCGCGGGATCTTCGCGCAGTTGATCGACGACGCCAGCGGGCGCACGCTCGCTTCTGCGACCTGGACGGCCGTGGCGGCGTCCGGCTCGAAGACCGAGCAGGCAAGCGCCGTCGGCAAAGCACTCGGCCAGGCGGCCAAGAAGGCCGGGATCGAAAGCTGCGTGTTCGATCGCGGCGGCTACCTCTACCACGGACGCGTGCAGGCGCTTGCGGACGGCGCGCGCGGGGAAGGACTCCAGTTTTGACCACCAGGGAAGTTGCGGACTCGCGCGAGCTGAAGGAGCGGGTCATCGAGATCAACCGCGTCGCGAAGGTCGTGAAGGGCGGGAGGAGGTTCTCGTTCACGGCGCTCGTCGTCATCGGTGACGAGATCGACCGGGTCGGGCTCGGCTACGGGAAGGCGCGGGAGGTTCCGCTCGCCATCTCGAAGGCCGTCGAGGACGCCAAGAAGAACCTGTTCACCGTGCCGAAGCACGGGCAGACGATCACCCACGAGATCGTCGGCCAGTTCGACGCCGCGCGCGTCGTCCTGCGTCCGGCGAGCGAGGGAACCGGTGTCATCGCCGGAGGCGGTGTGCGCGCTGTGCTCGAGCTGGCGGGTATCCGCGACGTGCTGGCGAAGAGCCTCGGCACAACGACTCCGATCAACATGACGCGGGCGACGGTGGAGGGCCTGCAGCGGCTCGTACGTCCCGAGGACGTCGCGCAGCTTCGCGGCAAGACCATCGCGGACGTCATCCCGATCCCCCGCCCCGCCACGCTCGCGCGCACGGAGGAGGCACTCGCGCTCGAACGCGCAGCGGCGGCGCCAGTGGCCGCGCCCGCGGCGGAGGGCACCCCGGTCGAAGCGGCTGTCTCCGAGGAGACTTCGTGAGCTCCGTGAGGATCACCCAGGTGCGAAGCACGATCGGCCAGACGGACCGGCACATCGGTACCCTCCGCGCACTCGGGCTCGGGAAGATCGGGCGCACCTCCGAGCACAAGGACTCTCCGGTGCTGCAGGGCATGCTCCGGCAGGTCAATCACCTCGTTCGCGTCGAAAGCGCGTAGTCATGGCCTCCGAAGAGCTCAACCTCTCCAATCTCGAGCCGGCACAGCCGCGCAAGCAGCGCAAGCGCGTCGGCCGCGGCCTCGGCTCCGGCAAGGGGCGGTACTCCGGTCGCGGCATCAAGGGCCAGAAGTCACGCGCCGGGTCGCACAAGATGCCGGCCGGGTTCGAGGGCGGCCAGATGCCGATCGACATGCGCCTCGGCAAGCTCCGCGGGAACACCTCGGCGGACGCGATGCCGATCGGGCCCTTCCGGACGTACACGCAGCCCGTCAACGTGCGCGATCTCGAGCGTCGCTTCGATGCGGGGGCAGAGGTGACGCCCGAGGCCCTCAAGGCCAGCGGGCTCGTCCGCAAGCTCTCGATCGACGTGAAGGTGCTCGGCGAGGGAGAGCTGACGAAGAAGCTGGCGGTCTCGGCCCACGGATTCTCGAAAACAGCCGTCGAGAAGATCGAGGCGGCCGGGGGCTCGGTCACCTGGCTCCGTGGCGAGCCGGTCAAGAAGAAGCGGAAGCACCACAAGGCGAGCGCGCCGAAGGCCGAGGAGCCGGAGGCTGCCGAGGAGACGGAGGCGGCTGAGACCGACGTCGAGGACGAGTCCGAGGCCGAGACCACCGAGGAGACCGCCTAGACCATGTTCTCCTGGCTCGCGAACGCCTGGCGCGTCCCCGAGCTTCGCCGCCGCGTGCTCTTCACGGCGATGATCCTCGCCTTCTACCGGCTCGGCTCCTGGATTCCGGCCCCCGGCGTCAACTCGGAGA
>JACCUU010000148.1 GCA_013811645.1 Actinomycetota bacterium
CAGGAGGTCTTCGGCGACACGCGGCCGGCGAGCACGCTCGTCGAGATCTCCCGCCTCGCCGTCGAGGGGGCGAAGGTCGAGGTCGAGTGCGTCGCCGTCGTGCCCTCGTGAACGACGACCGCTGGAACGCGTTCATCACGCGGGTCGACCCCGAAGAGCCGAAACCCGGCCCGTTGTCCGGTCGGACCCTCGCCGTCAAGGACCTGTTCGACACCGCGGGTGTGCGCACCACCTACGGCTCCGGCCTGTACGCCGACCACGTCCCGACGCGGACGGCGGTCGCCGCGCAGCGGCTGCTCGACGCCGGGGCGGTGCTCGTGGGCAAGACCAACCTCACGGAATTCGCCTGGGGCGTGCTCGGCGACAACCAGTGGCACGGCCTGTGCCGGAATCCGACCCGCCCCGGACTGACGACCGGAGGCTCTTCGAGCGGCTCGGCGGCCGCGCTCGCCGCCGGTCTCTGCGACCTCGCGCTCGGCACGGACACAGGCTGCTCGGTTCGGCTTCCGTCCGCGGCATGCGAGGTCGTCGGCCTCAAGTCGCAGTGGGGGCTGATTTCTCTGAAGGGCGTGTTTCCGCTCTGCCCAACGCTCGACACGGTCGGACCGATGGCTCGAAGCGTGGCCGAGGTCGCGCTCGCCTGGTCGGTCCTGACCGAGCGCCCGGTTCCCGAGCCCGGCGTGGCCGGGCTGACCGTCGGCCTGCTCCGGCAACCGCCGGGTATCGGAGACGGACGCGTGACCGAGACGAGCGACGCCGCGGAAGAGTGGGTGTCTGACCTCGAGCAGCTCGGCGCACGCGTGGTCGAAGCACGCATACCGGAGCCCGACGCGAACACGTGGCCGCAGTTCCAGCACGAGGCGCTGCAATCGCACGCGACGACCTTCCCGAGCCGCGCGGACGAGTATGGGGTTGTCATGAGGAAGAAGCTCGAAGCAGCGCAGCGAGCGACCGCGGACGAGATCGCGGCGGCCTATCGCGCGATCGAGACCTGGCGGAGCTACGAACCAGAAGTGGATCTCTTCGTCACCCCGTGCTACGCGGTCGAGCTGCCGCCCGAGGACGCCGACGAGCTCGAGGTCCGCTTGCCCCTGACCTCCTTCCTGCGCTGGGTGAACCTCACGGGCTGGGCCGGGCTCGCGATCGGGAACATGCAGCTGATCGCGCCTCGGGACGAGGTCGTTCTGGCCGCCGGGCTCGCCTGGGAGAGTCGCTAGAACCATGGCCCAAGGGCACCGGTAATCGATTATCGAGCGCCTGTCCGTTGAAACTCCCGGAGCAGGTTGGTAGGTTCGTTTTGCCTGTGAGGGAGCGAGTCAGCGCCTGGGGCGTCGGGGGGACCGTGCCGCGGATAGCCGCGGCTGCGCTGGTCGTATTCTCGATTCTCTACGTGCTCGTGATCGCCAAACCTCCCGGAGAGTTCGGCGGCGGGGACTGGCGAACGACGAACTTCGGCTCGGCCGCCGACGATCCGAACGCGTTCATCGCGACGATCCTCGACGGGCTGACATTTGCCGGTCTGCTGTTCATCGTCGCAAGCGGCTTCTCGCTGATCTTCGGGCTCATGCGGGTCGTGAACATGGCCCACGGCGCCTTCTATCTGCTCGGTGGGTACGTCGCCTACGAGGTTCAGCAGCGAATGACGGGATCCGGTTTCGGCCTCCAGTCGGGCGAGGTGAACACGCTCGAATGGGTGGTGCCGTGGCTCATCGCAATGGTCTGTATCGGCGTTTTCGGCCTCGGCGTGCAGCAGCTCCTTCTCCGCTGGAATCAGGGACAGGATCTTCGCCAGGCGCTGATCACGATCGCGGTCTCCGTAATCGTCGCCGATCAGGTGATCGCCCATTTTCCGCGAACCGTCCCCGCTGGTACGCAGCGTTTTGGGGGGAACGCCGTCAGTCTCTCGTGGCCCGGCTGGACAAATCAGTTCGTCGACCTGCACGTCGCTGGAGTCAGCTACTCGCTCGCGCGACTCGTCATGCTGGGGCTCGGAGTCGGGGTCGGGATCGCCCTCTGGCTGTGGTTGCACCGAACGAAGACCGGGCTCGTCATCCGTGCGGGTGTCGACGACCGCCAGATGACCTCGGCGATCGGCATCAACATCCAGACGACGTTCGCAATCGCGTTCCTCGTCGGCTCCGCGCTCGCGGCATTCGGCGCCGTCGTCGGCGGCTCGCAGGCCTCCATCGCTCAGGGGCGGGACGGGGAGTGGCTTCTCTTCTCGCTCGTCGTGGTGATCATCGGTGGGATGGGCTCGCTCGCCGGCGCCGCCGTCGGGTCGGTGCTTTACGGCCTCGTTTTCTCGTTCGCGGTCGCCTACCTTCCGACGACCGGAAACGAGTGCTGCACCCAGTACTCGGTGGTGCTGACGTTCATCCTGATGGCGCTCGTGCTCGCCTTTCGCCCACAAGGGCTGTTCGGGAGAGTCGGGTGACGCACGACACTGCCAAGGTCGTCACCGAACGCGCGATCGGAGTCGGCGCCCTTGTCCTCGCGGTGCTCGCGCCACTCCTCGTCAGCGATTTCTGGCTGAACTCGATCCTCACCCAGGGGCTCATCCTCGGAATCGGCGCCGCGAGCCTCATCTTTCTCTCGGCGTACGGCGGCATGATCTCGCTCGCACAGACCGGTCTCATGGGCATCGCCGGCTACGCGCTCGCGAACATGGTCACGCAACGCGTTCCCGGCGGTGAGACGAAAGGCCTGTTGCTCGGATGGGACCCGACGCTCTCGTTGGTTGCCGCCATCCTCCTGACGGTCGGCATCGGACTCGTCTTCGGCGCCGTCGCGTCGCGAAGCTTCGGGATCTACTTCCTCATGCTGACGCTCACCTACACGGTGATCGCATTTCTATTCGTGGGCTCGGTGACACTCATCGGCGGATTCTCGCCGGTGGCCGGAGTGGACGCCTACACGCCGGGATTCATCGGTGACATCGTCAACGACCGGGACCGCCTCTACTTCATCTCGCTGATCGTCGCCGCGTTCGTCTACGTGCTCATCCGCTACCTGACGCGTACTCCGTTCGGGATCTCACTGCAGGGAATCCGCGACGAGCCCGTACGGATGGCGTCGCTCGGCTACAACGTCGCCGTTCATCGCACGCTGGCGTTCGGTATCGGAGCGTTCGTCGCCGCGCTCGGTGGCGTCCTCTATGCCTGGTGGTTCGGGCAGCTCTCACCGACGATCATGGGCCTCGACGCAACGATCCAGCTCCTCGTGATCGCCGTCATCGGTGGGCTTCGTCGGATCGAGGGGGCCTGGCTCGGTGCGATCGCGTTCCTCGTGATCAACAACGAGATCACGAATCGGATCCCGTCCTCAGGCCTGCCCGTCATCGGAGGAACGTTCAACACCGTGATCGGCGTCATCTTCCTCGTCATCGTCATCGTGTCCCCCGACGGCCTCATGGGCCTGTGGGATCGGGCGTGGAGCCTTGCGAAACGTGGCGGGCCTCCTCGAGAAACCCCCGGTGCTCAGCCTGCGGCAGAGGCGAGCTCGTCGTGAAGGGAGGGTGGATCGGATAACAGGAGTTGTTTAGGGTCGTCCTACGAACAGGAGTTGGAGACGCGTGCAGTCACAAAGGAGGAACACATGAAAGTAGGCAAGTGGAAGCTTCTGCTTCCGCTGGCGCTGCTCGTCGTGGCCGGAACGGTCATGACCTCCGGCGCTTTCGCAACGAACGCCCAGAGCGGTGAGGTCAAGGTGGCGATCATGACCGACTGCAAGGGGGCGTTTGCGTTCGGGTACGAAGTGGACACCGCCGGCGTCATCGCAGCGTTCTCCACGTATGCGGGCGCAAAACCGACAAACAAGAAGAAGCCGTCAGCCGGGATGCTCGGCGGCCGGGCAGGTGGCAAGAAGATCAACATCGTCGGTATCGGTTGCGGTGACGAGACTCCGGCGCTCGCGCTCAAGGAGACGCGTCGGCTCATGAACCAACTCGCAGCCGACGTCATGCTCGGCCCGCTGTCCGGTGACGAGGCCGTCGCAATCGCGAACTACGCGAAGGCGAATCCGAAGAAGACGATCATCATCGGCACGGCCGGCTCACAGGATCCGACGATGCAGATCGCTCCGAAGAACGTCTTCCGCTACCACGGAGACGGGGCCCAGTGGAACGCCGGCCTCGGAGAGATCGTCTACAAGAAGCTCGGCTGGCGTACGGCAGCGATCATCGGGGATGACTACAGCTTCCCGTGGACGTCAGCAGCGGGCATCATCGCCGACTTCTGCGGCATCGGCGGCAAGATCACGAAGCGGGTCTGGACGCCACCGCAGGGTGGTGACTACGCACCCTTCATCCGCCAGTTGCCGCGGCCGAACCAGGTCGACGGGTACTTCTGGCTCATCGGTGGAGCGAACACGAATGCTGGATTCAACGCGTTCGAGCAGGCTTACGGGCCCGTGAGCGCGAAGCAGCACTCAGGCAACCTGTTCCTCTACTTCCTCGGTGCCGATTCGACGGTCGCGCCACGTTTGATCGGCGCGTACTTCGGCGGGTTCGGAACGGCGCAGACCGGTGAGCTGAAGACCGCTCAGGCTCAGAAGTACGTGAAGCAGGCGGGCCGCTGGTTCCCGGGTGTCGCCGACATCAACGACGGGTTCTTCTACAACTACTGGAACGCCACCTGGGCCCTCGTCCAGGGGCTGAACAACGCCAAGCCGAAGGGCTCGGTCGGAGCTGCTCTCCAGGCCGCGCTCCCGCGGACTCTGAAGCCGGCCTTCCAGGTCGCCAACAACGGCGTCCTGCGGCTCGACAGCAGGCGTCAGGCAATCCAGGATCAGTACCCGCTCCAGATCGTTCGGGGCGCGGACGGCAAGCCGACGAACACGATCGCCGGCTACGTGGCCAACGTCGACCAGACGTTCGGGGGCTACTTCGGCCCGAACAAGCCGGCACCCGGCCGGAACTTCCCGCCCTGCGTCAAGAAGAAGCTGCCGTGGCAGGGCAAGATCAAGGTCGTCAAGAACGGCGTCATCACCAACCAGAACATCAAGTAGGTACGTGACGGCAGCAGCACCGTCCGTCGAACACGCCGAGCCGGCCCTCCGCTTGCGGGGGGTCGGTCGGCGCTTCGGCGGCTTG
>JACCUU010000294.1 GCA_013811645.1 Actinomycetota bacterium
CTCCCGATCTGGGCGGCGAACCTCGCGCTGTGGCACGTCCCCGCGTTCTACGAGGCCGCGGTGGAGTCGAGCGGAGTCCACGCGATCGAGCACGTCGCGTTTTTATCGGCCGGGGTCATCCTCTGGCTTCCGGTGCTGGAGACGCTCCCCGCCCCCGAGTGGTTCGGCTCAAGCGCCAAGCTCGGCTACATCGTCGGCGTCCGTCTCGTCGGAACGCTGATCGGCAACGTGTTCATCTGGGGCGAGCCCTTCTACGCCATCTACGAGGCAGGCGACGACTTCCTCGGCCTCTCGCCGCAGGCCGATCAGAGCCTCGCGGGCTCGCTGATGATGCTCGAGGGCTCGTTGGTCACGATCGTCGCGATCGCGTGGCTCTTCTTACGCATGGCGCAGGAGGGTCAGGTCCGCCAGGAGCTGCTCGAGCGGGGCCACGACCCGCGGACCGTGCGCCGCGCAGTCCGCTACCGGCGCTGGCACGAGCTCGCAGGCGCGCCGTCGAAACCGAACATCGCCAAGTAACAGACTGCTACTTGGTGGTTTCCTCACTCTCGCGACTCAACGCGAAGGTCGTCCCGAGCGACTCAGCCACCGCCGCAAACTCCGCGACCGCGGCCTCGAGATCCTCGACGATCTCCTGCGCGATCACGTCCGGCGGCGGGAGGTTGTCCAGATCCTCGAGCGACTCATCACGGAGCCAGACGAGGTCGAGGCTGACCTTGTCGCGCTGCATCAGCTCGTCGTAGGAGAAGCGCTTGAAGCGCTCGGACTCCGCCCTCGCCGACCGATCCTCCGCCGAGTACGCCGCGATGAAGTCCTCGAGATGCTCGTACCGGAGTGGGTTCTGCTTCAGCGTGAAGTGCTGGTTCGTACGCAGGTCGTAGACCCAGAGCTCGCGCGTCGACGGCGTCTCGGAGGCCGCCTTGCGCTCGAAGAAAAGGACGTTCGCCTTCACGCCCTGCGCGTAGAAGACCCCGGTCGGGAGCCGCAGCAGCGTGTGCACGTCGCACTCGTGCAACAACTGCCGCCGCACCGTCTCGCCCGCGCCGCCCTCGAAGAGGACGTTGTCGGGGACGACCACCGCGGCCCTCCCTCCGATGGCGAGCAGCGTCCGCACATGCTGGACGAAGTTGAGCTGCTTGTTCGACGTCGAGGCCCAGAAGTCATCGCGGACGACGACGAGATCCTCGCGCCCCACCTCGCCCTCGTCCGACACGAACGTCATCGACGACTTGCGACCGAAAGGCGGATTCGTGAGCACCATCTCGAAGCGCTCGCTCGGCGCCGCCTTCAGAGCGTCGTCGACCACGATCGGGCTCTCGTGCTCCTCGTCGCCGATTCCGTGCAGCAGGAGGTTCATCACGCACAGGCGCGCCGTCGCGTCCACGATCTCCCACCCGCGCAGGGCATCGAAGCGGAGATGGCGCTTCTGATCCGGGTCGAGCATCGGGTTCTCGGCGATAGCCGCATGTGCGGCCAGCAGGAACCCGCCGGTGCCGCACGCGGGATCGCAGATCCGCATTCCAGGCTCCGGTCGCATCACTTCGACGATCGCCTTGATCAGCGGGCGCGGAGTGAAGTACTGCCCAGCGCCCGACTTGACGTCCTCGGCGTTCTTCTCGAGCAGCCCCTCGTACGCGTCACCCTTGACGTCCGCGTCGAGCGTGAGCCAGCTCTCGCGGTCGATCAGGTCGACCACGAGCCGGCGGAGCTTCGCCGGATCCTGGATCCGGTTCTGCGCCTTCCGGAAGATCACCCCGAGCATCCCGTTCCCGCGTCCGAGCTCGGTGAGGACGTGCCGGTAGTGGACCTCGAGCTCGTCGCCGTCCCGCTCGAGAAGGCTCGGCCAGTCGAGCCCGTCGGGCACGATCGCCGCGCGCAAGAACGGCGGCTTCGTCTGCTCGTCCGCCATCTTCAGGAACAGCAGGAACGTGAGCTGCTCGAGGTAGTCGCCGTACGAGAGCCCGTCGTCGCGGAGGACGTTGCAGTAGCTCCAGAGCCGCTGGACGAGGCCGTTCTGGGTGCTCACGACAGGTCGGCCTCCACGGCAGCGACGATGGCTCGCGCCTGCTCGAGAGCGAATGCGACGTCGGCTCCTTCTACGGGCATGGCGTCGTATTGCGAGCGGTTCCGAAGCCGCCGGACACGATCGAATGCGCGGATGCGTTGCGCAAGGCTCGCATCGTCGAATGCCGCGAGAGCGTACTCGCCTACACGGGCATGCGCTCCCTCACCGCCCACCGCACGTAGTCCGTTCGCCCGCATGTGCGCGACGATCGCTTTCCGCGCCGCCTCGTAAGCGATTGCCAACGCTGCAACCTCATCCTCCGCGAGCGTGTCCGCGGTCTCGAGATGCCTCTGTGCGGTCGCGAGGTCGGCGCGGGCTGCCTTGGGATCCGATTGGACGCGGCGAAAGGCTCCGCGGACGACAAGCGCTTCGACTTGATCCTCGCTCACCGAGTGACCGCCTTCGGGTCGTGGCGCTCGAGCTTGACGAGCGGGGCTCCTTTGACCTCGCGAATGAACCCCTCGTCCTCGGCGTCCCACCGCTCGCGGGACACGATGATCGGATTGACCTCGCGCCGGAGCAATGCCTCGAGCTCGCTCGCGACCGCGTATACCGTCGTCCGATCCGGCGAACCGACGAGCAGAACGTCGATGTCCACGGGATCGCTACCCGCTTCACCTGAGTAGCGCGCAGCCCACGATCCGAAGAGATATGCCTCCTCGATGCCAGGCACGTCGCGGAGCGCGGGGCCGACCAACGCGGCCGGGCCGAACGCTGTGAGAAGGAGCCCGTAGAGGTCGCCGTAGTACGGCGACTCCCGGTTCGGCTTCAGCAGTCGCTGGCGACCCACGCGCTCGGACAAGACCAGACCCGCTGCTTCGAGCCGGTCGGCCTCTCGCTTGACTCCTCCTCGGTCGTTACCGAGCTCGTGAGCCAGTTCCGCCAGCGGAGCCGGCCTGTCGGCCTGGAGGTACACGCGTGCGAGCAGGCGTGCCTGCGCCGCTGAACGAAAGAGCGGCAGCAAGAGCGGCGAGGCAGTACGCGGCATGTTGTCAAAATATCATCGGTTGATGACGAATACACAACCTATCTCGCCGCGGCGCGGATGCGGTCGAGGAGGACGCTCGCCGGCTCGTCGGACGGGTTTTGCGGGACGAGCTCGCCGCGGAAGGCGCGCTCGAGGATCGACCGGCGGAGCACGGCGCTCCGGCGCTCGGCCCGCTCGATCGACGCGCGCATCGCGTCGATCACGGAGAGGCGCTCCTCGACCTCGGCCACGATCCGCCGCTGATCCTCGAGCGGCGGCAGCGGGATCTCGAGTGACCGGAGCGCCTTCAGGTTGAGGTTGTACTGACCTGCGGTCGAAGCGGCCCGGGCCTGAATCACGGCCCGGAGCGAAGGGGACGAGAGCGTCAGTACTGCCCACCTCGAATCGAGCGCTGCCGGATCGGGGCGAGCTCGGATGAGGTATGACGCGAACGACATACCCGCTGCCCCGTCAACCGCAGCGACACGTCCGATCAGATCTCGGCTGCCGTTCGTCCTGATGAAGAGCAGATCGCCGCTGTCCACAATGCACTCGCCGACCTCGTTGGTCGTCGCGAACTTCAGGTCGGTCGTGTTGATGCGACCCTCGCGGACGTTGGGAATCCTGAGGACTGGCGGGCCACCTCCGTCCGCAAGGCACTTGATCGAGGTGCCATACCGGTGAGCCGTCGTCACTGATCCGAGCTCGACCAGCCGATGACCATCCGTCACGGCAACGAGAGTCGCCGAGTCGAGCGCAACGAGTCTCCGGCTCGCTTGAGCAAGCGACGCGTCGGCGGCGTCGAGGCGGGAGAGCTGCTCCTCGATCGCCGCCACGATCCGCCGCTGCTCGTTCAGCGGCGGCAACGCCACCCGAGTCGAATCGAACTTCGACTTCGTGATGTGAACCATCCCTGAGCCGTGAGTCTGGCGTTGAAGATCGGCGAGCGCGGACTGCAGCAGGTACCGATGGAAGCGCCGGTCAACGTGAGACTCGACCTTGAAGATGTGCTGATTGACAACCGCTTCCGGGCCACGCCAGACGAACACGCCTAGCGTCGCGGCCCACGAGACAAGCAGATCTCCCTCGCGAGCGATGTGGCGCTCGTCGGCCTCACCGTCGAAGTAGTTGAACCGCGCGCCGCTGCCGGTGAGGTTCTGTATGCGGATGATGGGCCTGCCCGACTCACGCCATTCCGACTTCTTGAAGCCGCGCCCATTGAGGTATTCGCCGATCTCGCCGAGCGTGGTTCGAGTCCCACCAGGCGGAAGCTCGCTCACGTGACCAGCACCTCGTTCAGCTCCGCGAGCAGCGGGCCGAGGTCGTCGCCGAAGACCTGCGCCGCCTTCCCCAGCCCGCCCGCCTCGCGGAACGGCGTGTACTCGAAGTCGTCCACCGCGATCCCGAGCGAGGCGGACACGTGGTCGCGGATCCGCTCGAGCCAGGCAAGCTGCTCCTCGGTGAACAGGCGCCCTGCGTTTCCCTGCGAGAGGAGCCACGCGCGGTAGCGCTCGCGGACGAGCTCCGGGTACGGCACGAGCTCGTCCTCCTGGCGCAGCGCGACGCGCACCAGCGAGACGAGATCCGTGAGGACACGTGTGCCGGAGCCGCGGACCTTCGAGCGGTCGAGGGCCTCGTACG
>JACCUU010000153.1 GCA_013811645.1 Actinomycetota bacterium
CATTCGCCGGCTCGCGGCGCACGTCAGCCCGAGACGTAGCCGCGGGACCCGAAGACCCCCGCGAGAAAGCCCAACGCTGCACCACCGACCAGGACGAGGATCGACGCGATCTGCGTCGGGTAGAAGAGCCCGTACTGCTGGAGCAAGAGTCCGATCCCGGCCGCGAGGATGACGCCGAGGAACATCGCGAGCAGCGTCGCGAGGCCCGGGCGGCCCCCGCGGAGCGCGAACGAGAAGACACCCAGACCTCCCACGATCACCATCGCGATCCCGATCGCGCCGGCGGCCGTCTCGAGCGGATTGCCCTGTACGTCGACCAGTGCGGTGGCAACGCAGGTGAAGCCCTGTCCGGTGCTCGTCGCGACGATCTTGTAGAGACCGATGCCGTACTTCGCGTAGTCGTCGACCGGAACGACACCCGTCGTCGAGTTGACGGTCGTCGGCTCGTCGCGGACTTCGTAGGGGATCCCGGCGAACTCGATCTCGAGCTTCAAGTTGTCGAGCGGCCGATTCGCGGTGATGGTCACGGGCACGCCACCCGTCTCGGGAACGCTGATCGGATCGCTCCTCGCGAACGTGTCGCGCGCGACCACGTCCTCGCCGGCGACGGTGGCTTCGCAGGGCCCCTCGATCGTCGCCAATGCCTCGGGAGCGAAAGCAAGCCCGAGAACCACGACAAGCGCTGTGACGAGCCGGCGATGCATCAAGCCTCCTCGGGCGGCGAGTCTACTGCCGGTATCGGTCGACCAGGCCCCTGCCTCGACCCGTTGTAGGGTTGCCGGATGCTGCCCATCGAGCGGCCGGGAAAGATCGTCTGCGTCGGGCTGAACTACCGAGACCACGCGGAAGAGCAGGGAGTGGATCTCCCGAGCGCCCCGCTCCTCTTCGCGAAATGGCCCAATGCCCTGATCGGTCCCAATGAGCCGATCGTCATTCCGCCGCTCGTGACCAAATGCGACTACGAGGCCGAGCTCGGGGTCGTCATCGGCACGAAGGTCAAGAACGTGTCGCGGCAGGACGCGTTCGCAGCAGTCCGCGGCTACGTCTGTGCCAACGACGTCAGCGCGCGGGACCTGCAGTTCTCGGACGGACAGTGGACCCGCGGGAAGTCCCCTGACACGTTCTGCCCGGTCGGACCTCTCGTGGCCGCCGCCGAGATTGCCGACCCCCACAAGCTGCGCATCCAGGCGTTCGTGAACGGCGAGGCGCTCCAGGACTCGTCGACCGCAAACCTCATCTTCGGGATCGACGAGATCATCAGCTACGTCTCCCAGACTATGACGCTGGAGCCTGGCGACCTGATTCTCACCGGCACGCCCGCCGGAGTCGGCGTGTTCCGGGATCCACAACGGCTGCTGAAGCCCGGCGACGAGGTGACGATCGCGATCGAAGGGGTCGGCACGCTGACCAACCCGGTCGTCGCAGGTTGACGGTGACCACCATCTCGCGGACCGTCCTGCGCGAGCAGGTGAAAGAGATCCTCCTCGAGCGAATCCTGCGTGGAGAGCTCGAGCCAGGAGAGCGTCTCGTCGAGACCCGGCTGGCGCGCGAGCTCGGAACGAGCCAGACGCCGGTGCGAGAGGCGCTCCGTGATCTTCAGCTCCTGCGGCTCGTGGAGTCCGAGCCGTTCCGCGGTGCGCGGGTTCGCGCGGTCGACGACTCCCAGCTCCTCCCGGTCTTCCCCGTCCGCGCGGCGCTCGAGGAGCTCGCTGCGCGCGAGGCCGCACGGAGCGCGAACGGTGAGGTGGACGTTCTCGAGACCGAGCTGGAGGCGATGCGCGCTGCGTCCAAGCGTGAAGACTGGCGAACGCAGATCTCGCACGACGTGGCGTTCCATCGCGCGATGGTCGAGCTAGCCGGGAACGAGCCGCTGCTGCAGAGCTGGCTCGGGCTCGGCGTCGAGGTCTCGACCGCGTTCGCCGTCTACTGGACGTTCTGGGATCAGACCGACCTGGCGGAATTCCACGTACCGATTGTCGAGGCGATCCGCGCAGGTGACGGAGCACGCGCCGGATCGGAGGCGCGCAAGCACGTCAGGCGTACAGAGCGGGTCGTTCGCCAGAGAACGCGGGCGGCACAAAGCAAGAGTGTCGACGTGAAGAGACCTGCAGAGCTGAAAGCACGTGAACTCGCGCTCGCGAAACGCGAACGCCACTCGGCGAAAATCCCCTCGTGAAGCTCGGAATGCTCACCGCTCCCTTTCCTCGCCGCTCGCTGGAGCGGGTCGCTGCGTGGGCCTCCGGCGAAGGCTTCGAGATGCTCGAAGTCGCCTGCTGGCCAGGCGCGGGCGCAGAGCGACGCCGCTACGCCGGGACGTCTCACATCGACGTTGCGAGCTTCGATCCGGACAGCGTGCGGGAGACGCTCGACAAGCACGGGCTCGAGATCTCGTCGCTCGCCTACTACCCGAACAACCTCCACCCCGACCCCAAGGAGCGGCGCGCGGCGAACACGCATTTGCGCAAGGTGATCGAAGCCGCGGCTGCGCTCGACGTCCCCATGGTCGGCACTTTCGTCGGGCGCGACAAGACGAAGAACGTGCCCGACAACTTCCGCGAGTTCCGCAAGGTCTGGCCTCGGCTGGTCGACTACGCGGAAGGGAAGGGCGTCAAGATCGCGATCGAGAACTGCCCGATGATCTTCAGCTGGGACGAGTGGCCCGGCGGCACCAACCTCGCCTCCACCCCCGCCGCCTGGGACGAGATGTTCTCGATCGTGGACAGCCCGAGCTTCGGGCTCAACCTCGATCCGTCGCATCTCGTCTGGCTCCAGGTCGACTACGAGCGGGTAGTGCGCGACTACGCGGAGAAGATCCTGCACGTGCACGCGAAGGATCTCGAGATCGACCGCGACGGGCTGTACCGCAACGGAACGATCTCGCTCGGGATGGGCTGGCAGGTGCCGCGGCTACCGGGACTGGGGGAAGTGCGCTGGGATCGCTTCGTCGCCGCGCTGTACCGGGCGGGCTACGACTACGTCGTCTCGATCGAGCATGAGGATCGCGACTTCGAGACGACCGAGGATCTCGTCAAGCGCGGGTTCTTGATCGCGCGAGACACGCTCCGCCCGCTGCTCCACTGACAGCCGTGGTGATTCGCCGCTACCGAGAGCTCGATCGAGAGTGGGCGGATCAGCTCCTACGCGATCGATTCGGCGGTGCTCTCCAGGCCCGGCGCGGCGAGCTGATCGACGTGCTCGCGCTACCAGGGTTCGTCGCAGAACGAGACGACAGACCTGTGGGGCTTCTGACATTTCATCGCGACGGCCGGGACTGCGAACTGGGATTCGTCATCGCAATCGAGCAGCACCGGGGCATCGGAACGGCGCTTCTGGAAGCGCTGCGCGCCGAGGTCGCCGACTGCGAGCGGATCTGGCTCGTCACGACCAACGACAACCTCGAGGCACTTCGCTTCTACCAACGACGGGGGTTTGCTCTCACGGCGCTTCGCGCGGGGGCTGTCGACGACGCGCGCAAGCGGCTCAAGCCCCAGATCCCGCCCATGGGGCAATTCGGCGTACCGCTTCGCGACGAGCTCGAGCTCGAGCTGAGACCCTCCGAGCTGTAGGGGTCAGGACCTCAGCCGAAAGTGGTCGACGGTCTGGCGAAAGCCGGCGATGAGCTGGGTGCGCGGGAGCGCGCCGACGAGACGTTCGAGCAGCTCGCTGTCGAGCGAGTCGGGAAACGGAAGTCGCTCGTCGGTCCAGGTGATCTTTCCCGCCGCCTGAGGTGCCACGGCTTCGATCGCAGCCACCACTTCCTCCATCGTCGAGGGTTCCCCCGGAAAGTTCGCGACGTGCGCGCCGTCTGTTGCTGCTCGCGCGGCGAGCACGAACGCGCGGCCGACGTCCGGCGCGTAGTCGTACTGCGCTGTTCCGCCATACCCGATTTCGAAGGGCTCGCCGCGCGCGGCAGCCGCCATCGCGAGCGTCGGGCCGGAGGTCATGCCCTGATCCCGACCCGGCCCGTACACGATGTACGGCCGGATGCCGATGGAGGCGACGCCTTCGTCGTCCCAGAAGATCCGCGCCGTGCCCTCGTTTGCGAGCTTGTACACGCCGTAGTGGGTCGTGGGGCTCGTCCCGCCCGACTCTGGCGCGGGCGAGGGATCGCTCGCGTTGTAGACAGCAGTCGTGCTCGCGTAGGCGAGGCCAGAGATCCGGTTTTGCCGCTGCTTCACCGCCTCGAAGACGACGACCGTGCCGACGACGTTGACCCGCGCGCCGCGGATGGGATCTGCGCGGCAGAACGGCACCTGCAGCGCAGCCAGATGGACGAGACAGGTGATCTCGTGCTCGTCGAGCGCGCGGCCGAGAGCGTCTCCGTCGGTGACGTCGCCAGGCACGAGCGTCACGCGGCCTCGCTCTCTCTCGTCGAGGATCAGCCGGAGGCGGCTGTCGTCCTCACCGAGGTCGTAACCGACGGGGTCTTCGCCGTCGTCGAGCAGCGCCTTGACCGTCCAGGCGCCAACGCACCCGAGCGCGCCGGTAACGAGCGTCCGCTCAGGCAAATGGCGCGTCCTGGTAGACCGTGACGAGCTCGGTGTAGAACTCGATCGCGGCACGCCCCTGCTCGTGCGGCCCCCAGCCCGAGCCCTTGATGCCGCCGAAGGGAACGTGCACGTCCGCGCCCGCGGTCTGTGAGTTCACGTGGATGATCCCGGCGCCGATCTCCTCGCTGAACCGCTGCGTCGCGTACAGGTCGCGGGTGAAGATCGACGCGGAGAGGCCGAAGCGCACCGCATTCGCTCGCTCCATCGCCTCGTCGAGGGTCGCGAAGCGGTAGAGCGAGGTCACGGGTCCGAACACCTCCTCGCAGGAGAGCTCGGCGTCGTCCGCAAGCCCTTCGAACACCGTGGGCGCGATCAGGTACCCCTCGTCGTCCGCGCGCTCTCCGCCCGCGAGCACCGTCCCGCCTTCGTTCCGCGCGCGCTCGATGGCGGCGAGGATCTCCCCCATCGCGGTCTCGTGCACCACTGGGCCGACTTCGACCTCGGGATCGGCGGGGTCGCCGACCTTTCCCACCGCTACCCGCGCCAGCAGCCGGTCTCGGAACTCGTCGTAGACCTCGTCCTGGACGAGGATGCGGCGGGTC
>JACCUU010000297.1 GCA_013811645.1 Actinomycetota bacterium
GAAGCGCTCGAGCTCGTCCCGCACGGCCTCGAGCTCGTAGTCGGAGAGAGCCAGGACGCGCGCGATCGAGTACGCCGCCTCCGCCCGCGTGGCCGGTTGGGGGAGCTGAAGCTCGAGCTTCTCCTGCGTCTTCAGGTGGTTGACTCGGAGCCCGAGCAGGCGGGCAGCGGTCTCCGTGCCGAGGGACGTCCTCGGTAGCAGCCCGGCGGCGTCCGCCCCGAGCCTGAGCCCGCGCGCCTGCGGACGCAACCCGAGCGCGGTGACCAGCCTCGCGTCGAGCTCACGGACCGTGACGGGACGATCGGTGTCTGCTTCTGTCACCTCGGCGCCAAGGGAGGCTAGAACCGTGGCCAGCTCGACCGACGTGAGCAGGTCGTCAGGGCGGAAGTCGGCGACGCTCGTTCCCATCAGACCGGCGTCGACGACCTGCTGGATCTGCGGCTCCGCCCAGGAGCGAGTAGGAGGCGTCGGCTGCGCGCCGGCGCTGCCCACAACGGCGATGAAGGCAACAAGGGTCAGGAGGGCTGCGCGACGCATGTTTAAGAGGTATCGGCCCGTCCGAACGACGTCAAGACCCTCTTACGAAATCCTGAACGGCGGCCAGTGGGCCGCGTCCGAGGCTACGCTGACCCGCGTGCGGGCGTTCACGCTTCTCCTGGCCCTGTGCGCGCTCTTCGTCACCGGCTGCGGGGGCGGCTCCGATGAGGATGCAGCCGCGCCGGTTCCCACGACGACGGAGACCACTACTCCCGAAAGCGCTGCGCGTCCGAAGGCACCGCCGATCGTGGGAACCACCCTCGACGGCGAGGAGGTCTCCCTTGCCGAGCTCCGGGGTCGGCAGGTGTTCGTAAACGTCTGGTCGTCGTGGTGAAGCACCTGCCAGAGCGAGGCGGTCGCCTACGCAGAGTTTCACCGCGATCATCCTGAGCTCGCGTTTCTCGGGCTCGATGTTGCGGACACCCCAGAGGAGGGCCGAGATTTCGTCGAGCGCTACGGTTGGGGCTGGCCGTCGATTTCCGATCCTGATCGCAACCGCGCGAGGACGCTCGGTGCGACGTACCAGCCGCACGTCTTCGTGATCGACGAGCAGGGCCGAGTTGTCGCCAGCTACGAAGGCCGCGGAGATGCCGAGATCTGGGAGTCGCTCGCCGCGCAGCTTCCGTAAGCTCTCGAACATGAGCGCGACGGGGTACGAAGATTGTTTACGCGGTACCTGGCTCTCCACCCGTCTCGCCGTCGATCCGTTCCTGATCGACGCGATGCGGCGTGACGGAGAGCTCGTCGCGGTTCGCGCGCCGGGCTCGACGGAGTGGCTCTATCCGGGGTGGCAGTTCGACGGTCGCAATCCACGACCCGTCATCGCCCGAATCGTGAAAGCGGCCCGCGAGAAAGGCCTCGACGAAGCTCGGCTGTACACGATTCTCTCCGCGCCGCTCGGCCTCGGGGGCGAACGACGTGTCTACGAGCTACTGCTCGAAGGACGCGAGGACGAGGTCGTCGAGCTCGTCCGCTCGGGCTAGGAGCTGTTCCTAGGTCGCCAACGCCTCGGCCGCGCGCACGATGTTCACGTCGCCGCTGACCGTCTTGACGTGAAGCGGGACGATGGCTCCCCCGGACTCCTGTTCGCCGGCCACGGCCTCGGGAGCCTGGTCGGCGAGACCCAGCTCGGATTCCAGATCTCCGGACACGGAGACGGCGTCGATCCAGACGCGCGTGCCGCGGGCGACACCGATGTGCGCGTCGCCCGAGACGGTCTGAAGTTGAAGCTCACCCGCTTCGATCGCGCCGATCTTTGCGTCGCCGGAGACGGACCGGGCGTTGAGCGGGGCGAGAACGCGACGAATCTCGAGATCACCGGACACGGTCACGATCGTGCCTTCCGAACGGATCGTTCCGATGGAGATGTCTCCGCTCGCAGTCTTGAGCTGGAGCTTCTGCGTCACGTCCTGGATGCTCAAATCGCCGGACGCGCTCTTCGCGGTGACCTCTCCGAGCTCGCCGTCGACCTTGAGGTCGGTCGAGCCTCCGGCGAGGTCGAGGTCGGCGCCGGGTGGGCAGGTGATGCGCACCTCGAAGTCGCCGCCCCAGCTGATCTGGATCGGGCCCCAGCGGAACTTGTCCTTCTGCTCGATCGTGATCACATGGCCGCCCGGTTGCTCATGGGCGCGGACGACGAGATCCTCGAGCGCGTCCGCGCCACGACGTCCTTTGGCGATCAGCTCCACCACGGTGCGGGGCTCGTCGGCCGTCGTGACACGGACGCGTCCACTCGGGAGGCGAATCTGAAGCGAGACGCTCCCGGGAGTGTCGAATTCGGGCATCGTCGTTCAGCCCTGGGTCGCGGCGCTCGAGGGCGTTCGGCGCAGGCGGGTGCCGGTGGTGCGCTTCCTCGCCTTGCGAACGCGGTCGCCGGAGTCGAGAAGGGTGGCGTAGTCGAACGGGATCGGAGCAAGAAACATGGGTTCTCCTTTCAACCCTGGGCGTAGCCCTGGATGCGGTGTCTGCCGCGTCGATGATGTGAGCGCGAGTCGAGCACGCGCGCGATCGCACGGACGAGCCATGCGTTGGTCGAGACGCCTTCCTGGGCCGCGGCCTCCTCGATGCTGTTCTTCAGCGACTCGGGGAGCCGCAGCGAGATGCGGCCGCTGAGCTCCTCCCCGGAAGCCATGTGCGCGGAGTCCGAGGAGTCCTCCACGACGACGACGAGCTCGGGCTCGCGGCCGGCAAGCCGGACTTCGACCCGCCCCGCGCCGAGCTGGCCGCCGATCTCGAGCGCTGCTTCGCCGAGGAAGTCGAGGAGGCGGAGGTGCAGCGTCGAGGCGAGGGCCTCGCTCAGTCGTTGTGCGGCCCGCGCGGTCGCCTCGTCGCCGAGCCCAGCGGTGGCGGCGAGATCCTCTTGAATCGCATGGATATAACTGTCCAGCTGCACGATGACATCATCATGACATCATCATTGATGTCTGTCAAATGCAGATGCGCATCGCAGCGACATCTGCGGGTTTCTGCGGGTCAACTGAGCGAGTTCTGGCTGAGCCCTACCTTTGCGCCAGCGGTTAGTTAGGCCAACTGCCAGACGTCGCCGCGGATGATCGGCGTCTCCGCACCGTCCGCGTCGAGTCCGGAGACTTCGACCTCCGGCCCGCCGATCATGAAGTCTGTGTGCACGCCAGAGACGTTGATCCCGCGCGCAAGAAGCTCCTCGGACGAGAGCTCGTCGGCCCCGTTCAGCGCTTTCGGAAACCCGGCGCCGAAGGCGATATGGCAGGTCGCGTTCTCGTCGAAGAGGGTGTCATGAAAGGTCAGCCCTGGTCTTCTTCACGGCCGAGGACCCGTCGACGAGCGCGACCTCTCCGAGGAACGGTGCCTGCTCGTCGACCCCAAGCTGATGGCGAATGATGTCGGCGCCAGCGGATGCCTTCGCATCGACGATCTTCCCACCCTCCAGGCGCACTTCGAGATCGTCGACACGGGTGCCCGCAGCGAGGAGGGGCGCGGTCGAGCGGACGACGCCCTCCGCGCGCCGCCAGTCCGGGCTCGTGAAGACCTCTTCGGTTGGCATGTTCGGGATGTGCTCGATGCCCGACTCGGTTCGCATCCGCGCGCATGTCCAGTGCGCGTCGGGAGCGAGACCGATCGTGAGAACGGTTCCAGGGCCTCGGAAGCGAACGGCGTCGAAGGCACGCTCGTTCAGGCCGTCCGCTCGAGCCTGCAGGCGCGAGGCGTGGTCGTTCCACGCCTCGACCGGATCGTCTTCGTCCAGACGCGTCGCCGTCGCGACGGCGCTCCACAGCCGCTCGACGTCGGGCTCGCCGAAGACCTGGGTCGCCCAGCCGGGATTGGGGGCGGAGACGACGGTCCAGTTGATCCGGCGTGCGGTGATCAGCTTCAGAGAGGCCTCCCTGAGCTCTTTCGGCTCGGATCGCCCGACGAGAGCGGGATCGAGGTTTCCGAGCAGGTCGGGATCGGGATTTCCAGTGAGCGAGATGAGCGCAGGCCGCTCCTCGTACGCCCGCCGGTAGAGGTCGAGAAGATGTGGTGCCGACCAGCCGATCTCCTCCTCCGGGCCCAGGTCGATGGCCGCGTGGCGGACATGGAGGTCCCCGTAGAGGACGATGACGTGCTTCGCCCCCGCGCGATACGACTC
>JACCUU010000301.1 GCA_013811645.1 Actinomycetota bacterium
GGAAGCAGCGCCGAGGGCAGCGAGGACGTCTCGGGTGAGATCGCGGTGACGGCGATCTGGGCCGGCGAGGAGCAGGAGTCGTTCGAAGCGGTGATCGGCGGCTTCAACGAGCTGTACCCGAACGTGACCGTGAACTACACATCCGGGGGGGACAACCTCGGGCCGCTGCTCTCGACGGCGGTCGAGGGTGGCAATCCGCCCGACATCGCCGCGATCGGCCAACCGGGCCTGATGGCGGACTTCGCAGAGCAGGGCGCGATCCAGTCGCTCGACGACATGCGCGACGCCATCGTCGAGAACTTCGGCGAATCAGCGGCGGACGTCGGCGCCGTCGATGGCACGCAGTACGGAATCCTGTTCAAGGCTTCCAACAAATCGACCATCTGGTACAACGTCGCCGCTTTCGAGGAGGCGGGCGTCGAACCTCCCGAGGACTGGGAAGGTCTTAGCGAGGCGGCGGAGACGATCAAGGCCGCCGGTATCACGCCGTACTCGGTCGGAGTCGACGTCGGCTGGCCGATGACCGACCTCTTCGAGAACATCTACATCCGCAGCGCAGGCGCCGACATGTACGACCAACTGGCAACCCACGAGATCCCGTGGACCGACCAGTCGGTCAAGGATGCTCTGGCGATCATGGCCGAGGTCGTGGGTGACCCCGAGAATCTGGCCGGAGGAACCGAGGGCGCGCTCGAGACCGACATGCCGGACTCGGTCGGCAAGGTGTTCAACGACTCGCCGGAGGCCGCGATGGTGATCATCGGCGACTTCGCACCGGGAGTGACGGAGACGACCCTCGAGCCCGAGACGGGCTACAACGTCTTCACGTTCCCGACCATCGACGGGTCTGGCCCCTCGGCCATCGGTAGCGGCGACTTGTTCGTGCAGTTCAAGGACAGTCCGGCCGCCGACGCGTTCCTCGAGTACCTGACAACACCGGAGGCATCCGAGATCTGGGCTGAGCGAGGCGGCTTTTCGTCGCCGAACCAGAACATCGACCTCGACGTGTATCCGGACGAGATCACGCGGGCGACCGCAGGCGCTCTCGCCGAGGCGGAAGCGTTCCGCTTCGACATGTCCGACCTGCAGCCCGGAGCGTTCGGCGGCACCGCCGGACAGGGTCTCTGGAAGCACTTCACGGACTTCGTCGCGAATCCGGACGACATCGACGGAATCACCGAGAAGATGGAGGCCGACGCGACGGAGGCGTTCGGCTAGGAGGAAGCCGCTCACTCGGCGATGAGCGAGTCGGTGTCTGCGGCGGAAGCCCCCGGAACACGGGGGCTTCCGCCTGGAGACGAGGGGCCCGGAATCTGGCAGCGGTACGGGGTGGTCGCGCTGTTCCTCGGGCCGGCGCTCATCCTGCTCGGCGTCTGGATCGTCTATCCGACGATCCGCACGATCATCCGGAGCTTCTTCGACCGCAGCGGCGACGAGTTCGTCGGGCTCGACAACTACCAGACGCTGTTCGAGGACGACACGCTCCTGACCGCGCTCAGGAACAACCTCCTCTGGCTGCTGATTGTTCCGGCATTCGTGACCGCGGTCGGCCTCGTGTTCGCCGTCCTGCTCGAACGCGTGCGCTTTTCGACCGCGTTCAAGGTGGCTGTCTTCATGCCGATGGCGATCTCGCTGTTCGCGGCGGGAGTGATCTGGCGGCTGATGTACGAGAAGGACCCTGACCAGGGCACGGTCAACGCCGCGGTGGCGGTCGTGAAGGACGCGGTCTCCCCCTCTGGGGTGCTTTCGGCCGCGCAGCCGTCGACAGACGCGTTGCAGGGAGGGCCCAAGGGCGGCCTCGTGCTCGAGCGGGTGCTTGCGACGGGAGACATTGCCCAGCTCGGCCTCACCGGGATTCGCTCATCGGAAGTCCCTGGTGGTGCCGAGCAGGCAGTCGCGCCGGAAGCGCTCGCGGGTGGGATCACCGGCGTCGTGTGGAGAGACTTCAAGCCAGGCGGTGGCACCGCGGGCGAAGTCGAGGAGGAGGAGTTGGGCCTGCCGGGTGTCACCGTCGAGCTACGCGACGAGAACGGCCGCAGCGTGTTGGAGACGACAACCGAGGCGGACGGGACCTTCGCGTTCGAAGAGGTCGAGTCCGGCTCCTATCGCGCAGCGATCGGTCCTGAAACCTTCTCCGAGCCCTACGCCGGCGTGTCCTGGCTCGGAGCCAGTCTGATCACGCCTGCGATCATGCTGTCCTACGTCTGGGTATGGGCCGGTTTTGCGATGGTCGTGATCGCGGCAGGGCTCGCAGCCATCCCGCGCGACCTGCTCGAGGCGGCGCGCACCGACGGAGCAACGGAGATGCAGGTGTTTCGGCGCGTGACGATCCCGTTGCTCGCACCTGTCTTGACGGTCGTCTTCATCACGATGTTGATCTACGTCCTGAAGGTGTTCGACATCGTCATCGCCGTCGCGCCCGGCTCGGTGCAGGACGACGCGAACGTCATCGCCCTCGCCATGTGGCGGACGTCGTTCGGCGGCGTCAACGACTTCGGGCTGGGAGCTGCGATTGCAGTGTTCCTCTTCCTGCTCGTCATCCCGATCTTGGCCATCAACGTGCGCCGCTTCCGAAGAGAGGTCTGAGTCGCCATGACAACCGCAGAGATCGAGCCCGGAGGCGTCGAATCCCGTGAGCCGACGGCGACGAGGATCGTCCGCTACCTGGGGAAGGCGCCCGTCTACCTCGTGCTCGTGTTTCTCGGACTGCTCTGGCTCGTGCCGACGATCGGGCTCTTCCTCACGTCGTTGCTCGACTCCACGGTCGTCGGGAGAGTCGGGTGGTGGGAGATCTTCTCGACGCCGAGTCTCGGAACGCTCGAGAACTACGGCGACATCCTCGACAACGACGCGATCACGTCGGCACTTCTGACGACGCTCTGGGTGTCGATCGGGTCGACGATCCTGCCCATCTTCCTGGCCGCGCTGGCGGCGTATGCGTTCGCGTGGCTCGAGTTTCCCGGGCGAGACTGGCTCTTCCTCGTCGTCGTCGCGCTGCTCGTCGTCCCGATCCAGATGGCCTTGATCCCGATCTTCTCGCTGTACAACGA
>JACCUU010000005.1 GCA_013811645.1 Actinomycetota bacterium
ACTCTGATCGTCATGTCGTGCCGTCCCAGTAGGGGCGCACGTAGCCCCGCTCTGTCAGAACGGCCCGCAGCGACAGCATCGCCGTGTAGGTCGGAAGGATGACGAGCTCGGTTCCGGCGTCGACCAGCTCGAGGCCGCGGTCGAGTGCGCGCTCCAATGAGGAAACGACCTCGAGGCGGTCCTCGGGCAACCCGCCGTAGACGAGACGCAAGCCGAGCTCGGCAGCCCGATCGCCGGTTGCGACAACCCGTCCGACGTGGGGGAGCAGCGGCTCGAAGTCGACGTCCCAGCTCCACGAGACGTCCCGACCGTCGGCGATGGCGTCGTTCAGCGCGATCACGAGGACGGGCGGCACCCCGGTCTCGAGTGTGCGCAGAGCCTCGTTCGCGCCGGCGGGGTTCTTGATCAGGAGAACGACGATCGTCTTCGCGCCGGCGGGGATCCGCTCGAAGCGCCCGAACGCGGCACTGAAGTCGGCGAGCCCGCTTGCCGTCGCAGCGGCGCTCACGTCCAGCGCTGCGGCAACCGACGCGGCAGCGACGGCGTTGTAGACGTTGTAGAGCCCCGGCAGGGACAGCTCGACGACACTGCTGCCGAGCGGCGTGTCCAGCCGGAAGCGCGATCCGGTCAATCCTGCGAGCTCGATCTCGCGTGCGGCGACGTCGAGGGGCGGCCGCTCGTGCCCGCAGGCGGGGCAGCGGTAGTCGCCGAGATGCCCGACGTACGCAGCCGCGTACTCGTATGGGTGACCGCAGCGAACGCAGTACTTGGAGTCTGCGGCGTGTTGCAGCGTCGGTCGCGCGTGGCGAGGATCGTCGAGCCCGAATCTCAGAACGCGCTCACGTTCGTCTGCGAGCTCCGCGAGAAGCGGGTCGTCGGCGTTGACGATCAGCGTCGTCGAGCTGGGGAGGACCTCGGCCGCCGAACGCCAGCGCTCGGCGACCAGCTCGAGCTCTCCGTAGCGATCGAGTTGATCGCGAAACAGGTTCCCGAGCGACACGACACGCGGCCGGGTGCGCCGGATCGCCTCGGGTAGCGCTCCCTCGTCCACCTCGAAGAGGCCGAGATCGGCGCCTCGCCCGGACACCAGGGCGGAAGCGAGCCCGGAGAGCAGGTTCGCGCCGGCTCGATTCCAGGCCAGTCGATGCTTGTCACCGAGGATCTTCGCGGCCATCGCGGTGGTGGTCGTCTTGCCGTTCGTCGCCGAGACGAGCGCGACACCCGAGGGCAGGCGGGCCGCAAGCGCGTCGACGGCCGACGGATCGACTTTCCAGAGGAGCTTTCCCGGAAGCGTCGTGCCACCACCGCGGCCCGCTGCACGAGACACCGCCCCGACGGCCCGTGCCGCGATCGTCTCGAGCCCGAGCCGCACCGCCATCGGCGACGAGCGTAGCCGAGGAGCATCATCGTGGAGGCACGGCTGCTCTGGATAACTTGCAGAATTGTCAGAACGCTCTAAGCTGCTTGCAGGATGGCAAGACCGCGCTCACGCAAGCGGGCGCAGCCTCGCATCGATGAGGCTGAGCTAGCAGCGTTCCGGGCCGGCCTTCGCCGGCGCTACACGAACGAGGACATTCTCGAGGAGCTGCGTGCGGCCGCGGTTCGGCATGGCCGATCGCCGACGATGCGCGAGTTTGCGCGGGACACAGAAGCGCGAGTGCACCCGCAGACCGTGATCGAGCACTTCGGCACGTGGAACGCCGCGAAGCGGGCGGCGGGCCTCTTTCCCCGACGCTTTCTCACGCGCGCCGAGCTGCTCGAACAACTTCGGAGGCTTGGGGACGAGCTCAGGCGAACGCCGACTGCGCGCGATCTGGGCGAGCGCCGGCGATCGATGCCGTCGGTGTCGCTGTACGCACATACGTTCGGTTCGCTCGCCAACGCATTACGGGAAGCGGGGTTCGAGGTCCTCCAGGGTGAGGAGCGGCTCGAGCGAGCGATCCTGCAAGGGGCCGCGCTCGCGCGCAGCCTCGGGCGGCTGCCCAAGATGGCGGACTGGGCCGAAGCCCGGCGCGCGGATCCCGATCTGCTCTCCGAGTGGCAGGTGTATCGACTGCTCGACGTCCCTCGCGGAGCGTGGACCGCGTTTCAGTACCTCGTGCGGGAGCGGCTCCGCGAGGACGGCATCGACGTGGTTCCCGACGGAACGCTGGCGGCGGAAGACCCAGTCTAGACTCGAAGCGTGCTTCGTTCGTGCAGTTCGTGCGGCGCGGGGCAGGCTGCGTGCGTTGCGCTCGAAGTCGCAGCAGCGGCAGACGAGAGCGGCGAGACCGAGATCGAGTCGGCGGCGCGTAAGTGCGCGAACATCCTGCTATAGACCCTCTGGGCTGCGTCAACCCGGTCTGATTAAGCCGCCGGCTGATCAAGCCGGTCTGATCGAGCCGGTCTGATCAAACTGCGGGAGCCGTCAACACTGCGAGCCGTTCGAGGCACGACACGCCCTCCTGCGGGGCGCGCACGGGTGGCAGGTATCCGTCCTCGCGATAGCGCCTGTCAGGCCGGAATC
>JACCUU010000019.1 GCA_013811645.1 Actinomycetota bacterium
CCGAGATGCCCGAGCCGCTGCACTGGTTCAAGTGGGAGGCGTACACGACCTGGCTCTCGGGCTTCGCGCTGATGGTCGTCCTCTACTACTTCGACGCAGGCGTGCGGCTGGTCGATTCGACGGTTGCCGATCTGTCCGACTGGGCGGCGATCGCGCTCTCGGTCGGCGGCCTCGCGCTCGCCTGGCTCGTCTACGACGTGCTCTGCCGAACAGTGGGGCGGCGGAGCCAGTTTGCGCTGGCGATCGTCGGCGTCGCGCTCGTCGCGCTGGCGGCCTGGGGAGCGGGCGAGCTCTTCGCGGCACGCGCCGCCTATCTCCAGGTCGGCGCGATGCTCGGGACGATTATGGCCGCGAATGTCCTCTTCGCGATCATCCCGGCGCACCGGAAGCTCGTCGCTGCGATGTCAGAGCGGCGCGAGCCGGATCCTGCTCCGCTGCTCGAGGCGAAGCGCCGCTCGGTGCACAACAACTACCTGACGCTGCCCGTGCTCTTCACGATGCTGGCCGGGCACTTCGCGTTCACATTCGGGGCGGACGAAGCTTGGCTCGTGCTCG
This sequence comes from Actinomycetota bacterium, assembly GCA_013811645.1. Taxonomy (GTDB): domain Bacteria; phylum Actinomycetota; class Thermoleophilia; order Gaiellales; family Gaiellaceae; genus GMQP-bins7. The sequence goes on from JACCUU010000019.1 coordinate 556, forward strand.
TCCTCATCGCCGTCCTGACAGCGGGAGTACGGCACTTCTTCAATCTCTGGCACACCGGGCGCCGCGCATGGTGGATCCTCGGCGTCGCCGCCGCAGCGGTCGTCGCGCTCGCGCTCTGGCTGCAACCTGAGGAGGTCGCTTCGACGCAGACCGGCACCGTGCCGTTCGCGCAGGTGCAGTCGGTGATCGAAGAGCGTTGCACCGCCTGTCACTCGGGCGCATCGGCACCCCTCGGCATCCGCCTCGAGACCGAGGCCGAGGTTATCGCCCGCGCAGACGACATCGAGCGCCAAGCCGTGCAGACACGCGCGATGCCGCCCGCGAACTCGACCGGTATGACCGAGGACGAGCGGGAGCTGCTGGGTGCTTGGCTCGCCCGGCGCTAGAGTCGCCCGAATGCTCGACATCTCCGCCGGAGAGTTCACCTTCACCGCAAGCTTCGAGAACGACGCCGCGCCGGAGACGGTCGCTGCCTTCCGCCGCATGCTCCCGCTCGACTCGAAGATCATCCACGTCCGCTGGTCGGGCGAGGGGGGTTGGATCCCGATGGGCGACCTCGACGTCGGCATCGGCGCGGAGAACGCCACGCGCTACCCGAGCCCGGGCGAGCTGATCTTCTACCCCGGAGGCGTCAGCGAGACCGAGCTTCTGCTCGCCTACGGCTACGTCGCCTTCGCGAACAAGGCCGGTGCGCTCGCGGGAAACCACTTCGCGACGATCGTCGAGGGGAACGAGAACCTGCGCGAGCTCGGCCGCCGGATGCTCTGGAAAGGCGCCCAGAAGATCGCTTTCAGGGAGACGTAGCGCGGGTGACAGTCACCGTGCGGCAACACGTCGCAGAGCCGAAGCGAGGACATCCACGGCCAGCTCGATGTCCTCCTCCGACGAGAGCTCGTCCGGGCTGTGACTGACACCGCCGTTCAGGCTGCGGACGAAGAGCATCGCGCTCGGCACGCCCGCGGCCGCGAGGATCCCCGCGTCGTGACCGGCGCCCGACGGCAGCTCGATCGCCGGTAGGTCACGACTTTCGATCTCGTCCAACAGGATTCGCCTCGGTTCTTCTCCCATCGCCGCCGGCAGGGTCCGGTGCATCGGCTCGAAGCCGATCGCCTCGGTCAACTCGTCGAGTCGTCTCGCATCGGGCGCTCGCGCGTCCACCGAGATCCGCACACGCTCCGGGATGACGTTGCTTCCACCGGGCTCGACGGCCAGCTGACCGACCGTCGCGACTCCTCCCTCGATCCGACCGGCCGCGTCCCGAATGCGGAGGATGGCGTCGGCCGCAGCGACGAGCGCGTCGTCGCGTCCAGCCATCGGCGTCGTCCCGGCATGCCCTGCGCGACCCTCGAAGACGAGCTCACCGCGCGCGTAGCCGACGATCGCGGTGACGACACCGAGCGGAGCGCCGGCCCGCTCGAGCACCGGCCCTTGTTCGATGTGCAGCTCGAGAAACGCGGCCGGGAGAGTGTCGGCCCCCGCACAGAGAGCGCGGCTCCCGATACACCCGACCTCCTCACCGCGGAAGGCGACCACAGACCCGCGACCGGTCCTCTCGACTGCCTCGAGCCCTCCGACCACGCCGAGCGGACCGTCGAAGCGACCGCCCTGCGGAACCGAGTCGAGGTGGGATCCCACCCAGACGTCGCCGCGCACCGAGGTTCGTCCGAAGAGATTCCCGTGCGCATCGACCTCGACCTCGAGCCCGGCCTCGCGCATCCAGTCGGCGACAAGCGCGTGTGCGGCGTCCTCTTCGGGGCTGCCGTACGGACGGTTGGCGCCACGGCCGCCGCCGATCGCGTAGAGCTCATCGAGGCGTTCGAGCACTCCCACGAAAGGAGCGTAGTCTCGTCAGCCCATCCGCTCGAGCTGGAACATCTCCGCGACTCCTGAGACGTCGATGAGCCGTGAGACGGGGCCGTCGGCCGTTATCGAGAGCGTCATCGGGATTCCGCGCTCTTCCGCCCGGCGCTTACACAGAAGAAGCATCCGAAGTCCGGTGGAGTCCATGAACGCCACTCGGGAGAGATCGAGCACGACACGCTGAGCGTCGGTGGTGCCGACGCCGTCCACGACATGCCGAACGAACTGCGTCTCTCCGGCGACATCGACCTCGCCCGAGACCGTGATAACGAGCGCGCCGTTCACTTTCCCCGAGCGGACGTCGAAGAATTCGGTCACTGCACCTCACCGACCCTGATAACGAGGAACGCGGCGTCGTCACTCAGCTCACCGGCCGGCAGCGCCGCGTCGAGCGCATCTGCGACCTCCGAGGCGCCGCGACCGGCAACGCGGCGGAGGATGGCTTGCAGAGGCTCGTCACTGACGCAGGCATGTCCGCCGATGGCTTCGAGCAGTCCATCCGTGAACAGCAGGAGAACGGAGCCTGCGGGCGCACTCCTGGACGAATCGGAGTACACAGGATCGTGGAACCACCCGGCAATTGGGCCCGTCGTGCCGAGGCGCTCCACCGTTCCGTCCGGCTCGACGAGCAGCGGCGGCGGATGGCCGGCAAGGGAGATGGTGAGATCGGCCCCTCCGTCGTAGCGGGGTCGGATCGCCGTGAGCGCGAGGGTGCAGTATCGATTCGGCTCGGAATGAGCTTGAAAGAGGACGGTGTTGAGACGCGCCAGCCCCTCGGAGGGCGCCCGCTCGTCGAGCGCGACCGTACGAAGCGCCCAGCGGGCAGTGCCCGTGAGCGAGGCAGCCAGCGCGCCTTTGCCGGAAACGTCACCGACCACGGCGACGCAACCTGGACTCGTGGGCTGGAGAAACACGTCGTAGAAGTCACCGCCCACCTGATTGCGGTGCGCAACGTGGTAGCGGGCCGCGAGCTCGATTCCTTCGACGGTAGGTAGCTCCGTTGGCAGCAGGCTCTCCTGGAGCGTGCCTGCGAGCTCCTCTGCAAGGTGTCGCAGATCGGCTTCGAGCCCGACGGTCCGTCGAGCGGACAGGCGCAGCTCGAGCTCGTCCACGACCACGGAGGCAAGGTCGCGAAGGCTGCTCAGCTCTGACTCGGTCAGCTCGCGCGGCCGGCGGTCGATGACGCACAGCGTCCCGAGGTTGTGACCGTCGTGAGTCGTAAGCTGCGCGGCCGCGTAGAACCGCAGGCCGAGCTCTCCGGCGACGAGCGGGTTCGCGAGCGTGCGCGGATCGGTCGCGGCATCGTTTACGAGATACAGCTCGTCCTGGAGGATCGCCGACGCGCACAGACCCGGGTCCCGCCCGATCACCCCGACGTCGAGCCCGTGCTGGGACTTGAACCAGATGCGATCGGTATCGACGATCGTCACCAGAGCGATCGGAACCTCGAACAGACGCGCCGCAAGCGAGGTGATCCGGTCGAATGCACCGTCGGGGGGACTGTCGAGCACGTCGTACCGACGGACGGCGGCCATACGCGCGGCCTCGTTCCGAGAGAGATCGGCCGCCATTCAAATCTGATGGTACCCCCGCAGGCGGCCCAGGCTCCTAGTGTCCACGCAACGGCCGTAGCGCCCACCAACCGACGAGTGGGAAGAGCGCGGCGAGCGCGAATGCCACGGTCCAGTTCGACATCGACACCGTCGCAGCGAAAAGCACCGGCGCGGCCACGCCGATCCCGGACAGGACCGACTGCTGGAAGCCGATCGCAGCGCCGCTCCGGCCGGAGCCCGCCAGCTCCGCCGCCGCGACGAAGGAGAGGCCGTTCCATCCCATCGAAAGACCGCCGGCCAGCGCCAGAGCCGGCACGAGCAGCCCGACCGGCCCGTCCGCCAGCACCGCAACCACGACGAGGCTGGCGGAGACAGCGAGACCGACCAGGCGAAGTGGCCCGATCCGCGCGTGAACGAGGTCCGACCACCGGCCGGCTCCGATGCGAAGCCCGACCGCCAGCACCTGGGAGGACGCGATGACGAGCGCCGCGGAACGCTCGGAGAGCCGGTGCTCGTCGACGAGGAAGAGCACGCCGAAGCCGATGATCGCCACCTGCGCATAGAGATAGATCCCGCTTCCGAAGCACAGTCGCCAAAGCCGCCCGTCGCGAAGGGTTCTTCCGAGCGTGTCGGGCTCGATCCCGTCCGCGGTGTCCCGGCCGCGAACCACGAGGAGACCGGTGAGCGCGCCCACCGCACAGAACGCGGCGAGGAAGAGGAATGCGTATTCGGAGCCACCCGCTTCGGCGAGCGAAGGGACGGCCAGCGCCGCGATGAGGCCGCCGATCGGAACGGCCGTCTGGCGAATTCCGAGGGCGAAGCCGCGTTCCTCTGGCTCGAACCAGTGCATCACCGCGCGGCCGCTCGCGGCGGTGACGCTCGCTCCGGCCGCGCCGGACAACGCGAGCAGCACGATCAGCGTCTCGAAGTCCGGCGCATAGCCGGCAGCCCCGAGGAAGGCCGCACAACCGGCGAGCCCGATGAAGAGGACGGCGCGCTCGCCGTAGCGATCGGCGGCAAGACCCCAGGGAAGGAGCGTGACGAGCGCGCCGACCCACTCCGCTGCAAGGAGCACACCGATCTGGCCGAGCGAAAGGTCGTACTCCTCGCGAAGCACGGGTACGAGCACCGGCAGCCCGATGGTGATGGCCGAGAAGCTGGCCTGCGCCGCCGTCCCGGCAGCGAGCACGGCCCAGCGATACCCCGTCGAATCAGGAGTAGAGATCGCCGCCCAGGTACTTGACGCCGGCGTCGACCAGGGTGCACCGAGTCGAGCTTGACCCAGGGCTCTGCCATACCTGCTCGACGAGCCCATCGCCTCGGACCACCGGCGCCGAGCCGAGCACGCCTGCGGTCATGTCTACAGGCCGAACGGGTTGATCGGGCGCGCGCCCGTGGAGACGACGACGCTCTTCGTCTCCAGATAGAGCTCGAGCGACTCGAGCCCGAGCTCGCGGCCGAAGCCGGACTGCTTGTAGCCCCCGAAGGGGATACCGGGGAAGGCCGTGTACGGCATGTTGATCCCGACGGTGCCCGACTCGAGGCGGGCCGCGACCCGGTGTCCACGGGCGGGATCGCCGGTCCAGACGGTTGCCATCAGGCCGTAGCGCACGTCGTTGGCGATCCTGATCGCGTCCTTCTCGTCCTCGAACGCGGTGACGGTCACCACCGGCCCGAACACCTCCTCCTGCGCGATCTCGAGCTCGTTCGAGGCGGCGACGACAGTGGGCGGGTAGAACGCCCCCGCGCCATCGGGCACCTCACCACCCGCGACGATCTCGGCCCCTTCCCCGGTTCCACGCTCGACGAACCCGTGCACGCGCTCGCGATGGCCGGTGGAGATGAGCGAACCCATCTGTGTCTCCTTGTCGAGCGGATCGCCGACGCGGATCGAGCCCGCGAGCTCGGCAAGCTTCGAGACGACCTCGTCGTAGATCGGCTTCTCCACGAGGAGCCGCGAGCGCGCCTCGCAGCTCTGACCCGCCGAGTAGTAGATCGCCCAGGCGGAGCTCGGGATCGCGCTCGCGAGATCGGCGTCGGCGAAGATCAGGTTCGGGCTCTTGCCGCCGAGCTCGAGCAGGATCCGCTTCACCGGGTCGGACGCCAGGCGCATGATCTCGCCACCCGTCTTCGTCGAGCCCGTGAACGCGACCTTGTCGACGCCTGGATGACGAACCAGGTACGCGCCCGTCGTCGGGCCATCCCCGGGCACGACATTTACGGCGCCGGCCGGAAAGCCGACCTCGGTCGCGAGCTCGGCCAGGCGGATCGCTGTCAGAGGCGTCTGCGGATCGGGCTTCAAGACGACGGAGCAGCCGGCCGCGAGCGCAGGAGCGAGCT
>JACCUU010000021.1 GCA_013811645.1 Actinomycetota bacterium
GGAGGCGAGCTGTACGGGATCGCCGGCGTGCTGATCGCACTGCCCACGATGGCCGGGCTCCGAGCGGTGTGGGGCTTCTTCCGTCCTCGTGTCCGGTTCGAGCGCTGGGACGACGGGACGCCCGACATCCCGGTCGAGGTGCAGCTCGAACCTCCTCAGGCCGAGCCGCCGCGAGCCGCGAGTCGGTCGGGTTAGGGTCTCGACGATGTGGGACGAGATCGCCGACGGGGCCGCTTCCGAAAGCCCTCTCTGGGCTGACGCGCTGCTCCCGGTCGAGGGGCGCCGACTCGAGCCGGTCTTCTCGCCGCTCGCTCCACCGCAGCTCAGCCTCGGGCTGGAGACGATTTACGAGGGGTATCTCGTCCATTACGGGCGGCCACGGCTGTTCAGGTCGGCTAGCGCGGACACGGCTCTGCTTCTCGGCGACTACCTGTATGCACACGGGCTCGTCCGGGTCGCGGCGACGGGGAACGTAGCCGCCGTCCTGGATCTCTCCGAGCTCATCTCCGTGTGCACGCAGGTCAGAGCGGAGAGTCGACATGGCGACGCTGCCGCGTGGGCTGCGACTGCAGCGCGCCTCGGGGCCGGACACCTCGAAGCCGCACGGGACGCGCTCAGGCTCGATGCAGATCCGGCGCCGCTGGACGAGGCAGCAAGGGAGTCCGGCGGGGTCGAGCCCGTCGAGCGCGCGCTCGCCGCACACGCTCTGCTCGTCGGCTAGAGTCGCGCGCGATGAGCGGCCTCTATGCACCGGTCCTCGCCGACGCGGCCGAAGAGGGGCTGAACATCATCCTTTCCATGCTCGTCGTCGGTCTCGTCTTCCTCGCAGTGATCTTCCTCGGCGACCTGAACGAGTGGTTCGCCCGTCGCCGCCACCGCCGCCACTCCTAGCGAGGGATCCACCCCTTTGCCGCCGGGGCCTCGGCGACGGATGATTGCGGCGTGCGCTCGGACCTTCCCAGGGGCACGGTCACCTTCCTCTTCACCGACGTCGAGGGCTCGACCAAGCTGCTGCACGAGCTCGGCGCGGAGGGCTATGCGGAGGCTCTCGCCGAGCACCGGCGCCTGATCCGAGAAGCGTGCGCCGGCCAGGGCGGCGTCGAGGTCGATACTCAGGGAGACGCGTTCTTCTTCGCTTTTCCGACCGCGCCAGGGGCGCTCCAGGCGGCTTCGGCGATGACGGAGGGGCTCGCCTCCGGGCCGACCCAGGTGCGCGTCGGTCTGCACACGGGGACGCCGCTCCTCACCGAGGAGGGCTATGTCGGAGACGACGTCCACTTCGGGGCGCGCGTTGCCGCCTCCGCCCACGGGGGCCAAGTCGTCTGCTCGACCGCGACCGCCGCGCTCGCCGCGCCAAGTGACACAGTGTCACAAGGCTTCTTTCTCCTCGATCTCGGCGAGCACCGCCTGAAGGACATCGTGGAGGCGGTCTCGATCTACCAGCTCGGGGATGGTTCCTTCCCGCCGCTCAAGACGATCTCGAACACGAACCTGCCCCGCCCAGCGAGCTCCTTCGTGGGAAGGGAGGCTGAACTCGCGGAGGTGCTGGCACGCATCGAGGGCGGGGTGCGCCTTCTTACCCTGACCGGTCCCGGCGGCTCGGGCAAGACTCGGCTCTCCATCGAGGCGGCATCGACCCTCGTGCCCGAGTACAAGGCTGGCGTCTTCTGGGTCGGGCTCGCCTCCCTGCGCGACCCGGCACTCGTCATCGAGACGATCGCCCAGACGCTGGGTGCCAAGGACGGACTGGCCGAGCACATCGGAGAGCGGGTGCTCCTGCTCCTGCTCGACAACCTGGAGCAGGTGATCGAGGCCGCTCCCGAGCTCTCCTCGCTCCTCTCCACGTGCCCCAACCTCACCCTGCTCGTCACATCGCGCGAGCTCCTGCGCGTACAAGGGGAAGTCGAGTACCCGGTGCCCGCGCTCGCCGAGCCCGAGGCCGTCTCCCTCTTCTGCGAGCGAGCTCAGACCGAGCCGAGCGAGGAGATCGCCGAGCTCTGCGCCCGCCTCGACAACCTGCCGCTCGCCGTCGAGCTCGCCGCCTCCCGCACGAAGGCGCTCTCCCCGGCCCAGATCCTCGAGCGCCTCTCCCAACGTCTCGACCTGCTCGAGGGCGGCCGCGACTCAGACCCCCGCCAGCAGACGCTCCGCGCGACCATCGAGTGGTCGTACGACCTCCTCTCAGACGCAGAGAAGACCCTCTTCGCCCGCCTCTCCGTCTTCGCCGGCGGCTGCACGCTCGAGGCCGCGGAGGAGGTCTGCGACTCCGACCTCGACACCCTCCAGTCGCTCGTCGAGAAGAGCCTCCTTCGCTTCACGAACGAGCGCTACTGGATGCTCGAGACGATTCGCGGGTTCGCACTCGAGAAGCTGACCGAATCGGGGACGGCCGACGACGTTGGAATTCGGCATACAGCCCGCCAGACCCGCCTTGCGGTCGAGCTCGCCGCCGCGCGCACGAAGGCGCTCTCCCCCGCACAGATCCTCGCCCGACTT
>JACCUU010000025.1 GCA_013811645.1 Actinomycetota bacterium
GCCCGAACGTGACGAGCGGTGCGCGGTGGGCAGCGGAGAGCTCGGCCGCCAGGCGCTGTCCCCACTCGTCGCCGAGGCTCACGGCCGCGGGCGGCGGCTGCAGTTGCGTGAAGAGCCGCCGCTTCGCCTGGAAGTAGTCCTCCATCGTCCCATGCAGATCGAGATGATCCTGACTCAGGTTCGTGAAGACGAGAGCGTCGAACCGGACGCGATCGAGCCGTCTGAACGCGGAGCCGTGCGACGACGCTTCGATCGCAGCGCTCCGGTCCCCCGCGTCGACCATGTCGCGGAAGAGACGTTGGAGGTCGATCGCCTCCGGTGTGGTAAACGGCGCTGGACGCTCCTCCCCCCCCACGATCCAGCGCACGGTTCCGACCAACCCGGGCCTTCGACCCGCCGCCTCGAGCATCGAGTGCAGGAGAAACGATGTCGTGGTCTTCCCGTTGGTCCCTGTCACTCCCGCGAGCTCGAGCCCCCGGCTCGGCTCGCCGAAGAAGATGTCTGCCGCAACGGCCATCGCCGCGCGCACGTCCTCGACGACGAGTTGGGGAGTATCGACATCGACGACGCGCTCCACCACAAGCGCCGACGCGCCTCTTTCGATCGCCTCCCAGGCGAGCTCGTGACCGTCGACACGTGCCCCGGGCACGCAGAAGAACAGCGCACCCTTCGAGACGGCGCCAGTGTCATATGCGAGGTCACCGATCTCAACCGGCCGCGCTCCGGTCACCTCGCTCGGGGCGAGCGCCCGGATCAGGGCCTCGAGCTGCACTCCGCAGAGGCTAGAGGAAGGCTCAGTCCTCGGAGGCAGCCGAACGCGGCGCGTCTGGCGGAACCTCGAGATGCTGCAGGTTGAAGCGCGCGATCTGCTTGAACGCGGGCGCGGCGACCGTGCCGCCGTAAATCGAGCCGGTCGGCTCATCCACCATGACCATGATCACGAGCCGCGGCTTGGTCGCCGGAACCAGCCCGACGAAGGACGCGACATAGCGCGTGTGCGAATAACGGCCGTCCGGGTCGATCTTCGCGGCCGTTCCCGTCTTCCCGGCCACCGTGTAGCCCGGGATCGCAGCCTCGGTTCCGGTGCCCTCGATCACGACGCCGCGAAGCATGGACAGCATCTGCGTCGAGACCTCCCTGGAGACGATTCGCGCTCCCCGCTTCTGCTCGTACGGCTTGCCATCGAGCCGGTCGACGAGATGAGGCTGGACGAGGACCCCGCCGTTCGCGATAGCCGCGTAGGCTCTCGCCATCTGAATCGGCGTCACCGCGATGCCGTGTCCGATCGGAACGGTTCCGATCGTCGAGCCGGACCACTGCTCGAGCGGAAGGGCGAACCCCGACGACTCGCCCGGGAAGTCGATTCCCGTGGGCTTTCCGAACCCGAAGCGTTCGATCCAGTTTGCGAGACGCCCCTCGCCGAGCCGCTGGGCGATGGTGATCGTGCCGATGTTCGACGAGCGCTCGACGATCTCGCGGACGCTCATCCGCTCGGTTCCACGCGTGTGCGACTCCCCGATGACGCGATCTGCGACGCGCAGCGTCGGTGCGAGGGAGAACGCGCTCGACGGCCTGACGATGCCCTCTTGCAGCGCCGCGGACACCGTCACGAGCTTGAAGGTCGATCCGGGCTCGTACGTATCGGTCACCGCTCGGTTACGCCGGCGATCCGCCCGCGTCGTGGGAAAGCGGTTCGCATTGAAGCCCGGCGCGGTGGCCATCGCAAGCACCGCTCCGGTGTGTGGATCCATCACGATCGCCGAGGCTGCTCGAGCCCCGTACTGCCGGACGGTCTCCGAGAGCACGGCCTCTGCGTTGGCCTGAACCTGGTGATCGATGGTGAGGCGCACGTTCCGCCCCGGTGTCTCCGGCTGCGTCGAGACGACGTCGAGCGCGCGTCCGAAGGGATCCTTGACGACGGTCTGGCTGCCGGGCTTGCCCGCGATGACCTTCTCGAGCGACCGCTCGAGTCCCTCCAGGCCCTTGTTGTCCAATCCCGCATACCCGAGCACCTGCGACGCGACCGGGCCCTGCGGATACGTCCGCAGTTCCTCCGGGTAGAAGCCGAGCCCGGCAAAACCAAGCTTCTCGAGCTCAGCGGCCTTCAGCGGGTCGACCTTGCGGGCGACGTAGACGAATCCACGGGAGCGATCGATCAACGACGGGTAGACGGCGGCGGGCTGGAGGTCGAGCGCTTCGGCGGCCGCAAGGGTCAGGCGTTTCGGCTGGTCGACCTGTCTCGGATTGGCATACACGGTCGTCGTGCGCTCGCCGATCGCGAGCGGCTCACCGTTTCGGTCGAAGATCGTGCCTCGTGCGGCCGGGACGACGACGGTCTCGCGGTGCTGGCGAACCGCCATCGCCGCGTACGCGTTGCCGTTGACGACCTGGAGCCAGAACGCTCGCGCGAGCGCGATTCCGAGGATGGTGACGAACGCAGCGGCAAGCAGCACGATGCGCCGATTCGTCGACGCGCGCGTCACCGACCGAGGCGAACGTAGGTCGTCGTCTCGGGGTCGGCCTGAGTCAGGCCGAGCTCCGTCGTCGCGATCCGCTCGATGCGTGCGGTCGCGGCAGCGCTGGAAAGCTCCGAGCGAAGGTTCGCGACATCTGCTCTCAGCTCCGAGCGCTCGCGACCGATCTCGTCGAGCTGGAGATTCAGGCGGAGCACGGTCACGTTGACAGCGACGACGCCCGCGAGCAGGGCTGCGAAGAGAACGATCCAGACGACGCCTCCGCCCAAGAGACGGGGCCGCGTACCGGCCCGCGGACGAGCTCGGCCGATGCGTGCACTCTCGACGATCGTCGACATCAGACCTTCACTGCCGCTCGGAGTCGTGCCGAGGCCGCACGCGGATTCGCCTCGAGCTCCCGCACGGACGGCCGCAGCGGTCGCGAAGTCAGGATCCGCAGTTCGGGCTCGTGGCCACAAACGCAGATCGGAAGCTCCGGCGGACAGGTGCAGCCACGCGCGAGATCGCGGAGGAAGCGCTTTGCGATCCGATCCTCGAGCGAATGGAAGCTGATGATCGCGAGGCGCCCGCCCGGCCGAAGCATCTCGAACGCGGCAGGCAGCCCCGTCTCGAGCGACTCGAGCTCGTGGTTGACCTCGATCCGCAGCGCCTGGAACACACGCTTCGCCGGATGGCCCTCTCCGAAGCGCGCGGGTGCTGGGATCGACGCACGCACGACGTCGACCAGCTGACCGGTGCGCTCGATCGGCGCCTCGGCGCGCCTGCGGACGATGCCGCGTGCAATCTGCCGGGCGTAGCGTTCCTCGCCGTAGCGGCGGAAGATCGTGGCCAGCTCCTGTTCGTCCCAGGTATTCACGATGTCCGTCGCGCTCGGCTCGTCGGATGGATCCATGCGCATGTCGAGGGGTGCATCGGTCGCGTAGGAGAACCCGCGCTCGGGCCGGTCGATCTGCATCGACGACAGGCCGAGATCGAGCAGGACGGCGTCCGCTTTGACGCCGTTCCCGGCCAACTGCGAGAGGACGACGGCAAAGTCGCCCCGCAGGAAGCGCATCTGCACGCCGCGCGCGGACGCTTTCGCCCGGTCGAAGTGCGGGCGGACGGCGGGATCGCGGTCGACTGCGACCAGCTTTCCCCGACCCTCGAGATCGGCTGCAAGCAGGCGCGCGTGCCCTCCGGCGCCGAAGGTCGCATCGACAACCGTTTCGCCTGGCTGCACGGAGAGGAGCTCGCGTACCTCCTCTGCGAGAACCGGGGTGTGGTCAGCTGCGTCTGTCCGCAAGACGTTCGGCAACATCGCCTGCGCTCCCTTCGATCGCGTTCAGATGGGTAGTCCACTCGGAGCTGTCCCAGATCTCGATGCGGTCGTGCACGCCGGCGAGCACGACATCCTTCGCGAGTCCTGCATGCGTCGCCAGGTGAGGTGGTACGAGCACTCGGCCCTGCTTGTCGAGCTCGGCCACGGTCGCCCCGGCGAACACGAAACGCTTCATCTCGCGAGCCTCGCGCGTGAGCGAGTCGAGCTCGGCGATTCGCGCCACGTTGGCGTCCCAACTCTCGCGCGGATATACGTCGATGTTCTTCTCGATTCCGCGGGCCAGCACGACACCCCCCGCGAGCAACGTGCGGAATCGAACCGGCAACGTGAGCCGGTTTTTGTCGTCGACCGTGTGCTCGTACTCGCCGTAGAACATGGAGTGTTCGCGGTTCCCCTTCCCACGAGGCCCCACATTACTCCACTTTCCCCCACTGTGCAACCCCTCCGCCCCATCGAGCGTGAATGCGTTTCTTAACAGTGCCTGTCCGTGTAAGCGTGACGACTCAGCGCCGATTTCTCCCCAGGCCGCTGTTACCTCGAGACGTGCTCTGCATGGACGCCTTTGCCCGCCAGGGCGCCGGCACCACACCGCGCGGCGAACGCCAACGCGTCGGCGGTATCGAGGCCCGCCGCAAGTGCGAATGCGAGGCCGGATACGAAGCAGTCGCCGGCACCGTACGAGTCGGCACGAGGCACCGGGGGCGGCGCGGCAGTGAAGGGGCCGCCTGGTTGTGCCCAGCCTCCGAGCGCGCCAGACGTCGTCACCACGAGTCGCGGTGCAGGATCGAGGTCGCCGGGCTGATACAGCTCTGCTTCGTCCTTGCCGCTGCCCACGAGCGCATCCAGCTCGACCGCAGCGCGCCGCAGCGTCTCGAGCTCACGCGCGGTCGCGACCAGCACGCGACCTCGGCGAGCAGCGTGCAGCGCATCGACGTCACCGGCGCAGAAGTACACGGCGTCGCAGCGCGCAAGCTCGTGCCAGGGAAGTGAGTTGTCGTG
>JACCUU010000059.1 GCA_013811645.1 Actinomycetota bacterium
TGCTCGAGGACTGGCATCGGCGGCGCTATGCGGTTCTGCCCGGTATGACCGGCCTCTGGCAGATCTCCGGGCGCTCGGGGCTCACCTTCGACGACCTCGTCCGGCTCGACTTCACCTACCTCGAGAACTGGTCGATCTGGCTCGACATCACGATCATCGCGAGGACGATTCCCGCGGTGATCGCTCGTCGGGGCGCGTACTAGCGGCTACACGGGCTCGGGCTGATCGGCACTGACGGTGACGACCGACTCGAGCAACATCTGGTTGGGGATGCGAATGGCACGTCCGTCGTCCGCTTCGAGCACAGTCGCGGCTGACTCGATCCGGCTGATGCGACCGCTGAATCCCGCCACCTCGATCTGATCGCCGACGCTGTACGCGTTGCCGATGCAGCGTCCGGCGCTCAACTGTCTGGCTACGTCCCGGCCTCCGAGTCCGAAAGCCAGCGCGAACGTCAAGCTGATGGCGACGATGATCAGCGCGACCAGGCCCGTCAGGATGGTGGTCGGAACGCCGACCTGTGCCAGGGCGGTGAGAACGAAAAGCGCAACGATCGCCGCCTCGGTCATCTGCCGGAGCGGGCCAGGCAGATCCATCTGCGTTGCGAGCGTTTGCACCCGTGCGCCGACCAGCTCCGCCACGACAAACCCGGCGAGGACGAGGATGAGTGCCACGAACAGCTTCGGCAGGAAAAGGATCACCTCGTTGAGCGCGATCGCAAGGGCCGCCAGCCCGAGCAGTGAGAGGGCCGCCACCACGGTTACCACGAGAATCGTGATCCGAACCGCGGTGGCCACCAGAGCGGAGAGCGGGTGATCGAGACCAGCGCGAGCCAAGACTCCGCGTATGCCGAATCGCTCTTCGAGCCCATCGAGCCCCGCGGAGGCCAACGCCCGCCGAACGATGCGCGCGACGACGGGCGCGAGCAAGAACCCCGCGACGAGCAGTACGAGCGCGCCTGCGAGCCGGGGCAGCGCCTCACCGAACGATGCTGTCGCCTGATCGATGATGTTGGCCAAGAGCATCAGCGGTTTGCCCCGCTCCGCGAGGCGAGCAGGATCGCGATAGCGTCTCGAACAGCTGAACCGAGGCTGCCGACCGCGCCGAGCACCTCGCGCAGGAGGCTCTGGACGCGCACGTTTCGCATCACCGAACCGACGAATGCGCGGTCGTCACCATCGGCCTCGCGGCGAAGTCCCTCGAGCAGGAGGAGCAGGCGCTGCTCCGCGGGAGTGGTCGGCGGCTCAGGCGGAAGCTCGTTCATCGGGCAACTCCCAGTCGTAGGTGTTATGGCGAAGGATCTCGATCAACTCTCGCCGGGCCCGAAAAAGACGACCCTTGACGCTGCCCAGCGGTGTGTCGGTGACCTCGGCGATCTCCTCGTAGCTCAAACCCTCCAGATCGCGCAGTACGAGCACGGTTCGGTGCGCTAGCCGCATCTGCCGCAGTTTGAGGGTGAGCCGTTCCCGACGCTCCGTGTCCTCGAGGGCGTGAGCGGGCGTGCGAACGGAACTCGGCACGTTCTCAGCGCCATCGTCGAAGAGCGCTTCGCTCGCGGGAGTCCGGCCCGCGTGAGAGCTCAGCGCGGCGTTGTGCGCGATGCGAAGCAACCAGGCGCGGAAGGGCGAGTCTCCGCGAAACTGGCCGAGGCGGTGAAAGGCTCGCAGAAAGACATCCTGCGTCACGTCGTCCGCATCGTTACTGCCGATCACGCGGGCGACAACGCGACGAACAAGGCCCCGGTGTCGCCTCACGAGTATCGCGAAGGCGGCCACATCACCGCTTAGCGTCCGCTCGACCAGCTCCTCGTCCGGCTCCATCAAGGTCGAAAGTGTAGTGCGGCGACCAGGTGAGACACGCTTGCCCGTCGGAAAGATGTCCACGCCTTTACGACCGGTCCAAGCGCCTCCGGGTTACACGTCGCCGTAACTTTTCATCGCCTCTCTCGGTCTTGCTCTTCCGACCGGGTGTGTTGTGCCCGATACGAAGAGAGGGGTATCGCGATGGTCTTGGCAGCTGTAGACATCGGTAACAGCATCGAACGCGCGTTTGAGGTCTTCTTCGCGTGGCTACCTGCGCTCGTCGGCGCGCTCGTCATTCTCGTCATCGGCTACATCGTGGCGAGGGTGGTGGGAAAGATCGTCGGAAGAGTGCTACAGAGAGCAGGCCTCGACCGCGCGCTTCTGAGTGGCCAGGTTGGGACGTTTGTTCAAAAAGTAACGTCCAGCCCTTCCAAACTCGTAGGCACGCTTGCGTTCTGGTTCATCCTGCTCGGCACGATCTCGCTCGCCGTCTCGGTGCTCGGGAGCAATGCCCTGACGAATTTCGTCGCCGCTGTCTACGCGTATTTGCCGAATGTTCTCGCCGCGCTCCTCATCTTCCTAGTCGCGAGCGTGATCTCGGCTGGCATCGCCACCCTCGTCACCAGGTGATGGGCGACACCGGGCTTGGCAAGATCGTCGCCACCGTTGCGCCGATCCTCGTGATGACGATCGCGACGTTCATGATCTCGAGCAGCTGAAGATCGCTCACGACACCGTGATCACGACCTACACGCTCAGCTCGGTGCCATTGCGCTGGCCTCGGCGCTGGCTTTCGGCCTCGGCGGCCGCGAAGTGGCCGGGAGAATGCTCGAGTCCGCCTACCAGAAGGGACAGGAGAACAAGGAGCAGATCAAGCAGGATTTCGAGACGGGCGTGAGTCGCGCCAAAGACGAGGCCAAGGCGAAGAAGGAAGAGTTGGAGCAGGACACCGTCGCCCAGAACGTAACGCCCGGCCCGCAAGCACGACCGGCTAGGCGACGAGGCTGTACGCGTCTAGCACTGAGCGACTCCTCGGGCCCTCCTTCGAGGTGCGTCTAGCGACGACCACGCTCGACAGGAGGGCCCGATGAGGGCCCGATGCCTGTTCTGCCACGTCGAGGGTCACAGACACAAGGATGAGGTCTGATCGGGCTGCCTACACTGGGCGCCGAGTGAAATCCCCCAAGATTCTCGCGGTCGCCTCTGCGGTCGACCTCGACTTCCGCTACGGCTGCACGCCCGCGTGGTGGCAGCTTTGGAAGGGCATGTACGAGGCGGGCGTCGACCTCGTCGTGACGCCGTACCGCGGGAGGCCCGTCGAGTCCCCGTGGTGGCGGGTTGCGCCGAATCCGACCTACCTCGAGGGCGAGTCCTATCAGGCCATGCGAAACGTGCTCGCGCGGGTCAAGGGCGACCGCTACCTCCGGCGCGCGGAGACGGAGCCGGAGGACTCGAGCCTCGACCGCTTGACGCGCGAGACCATTCGCCGATTCGTCACGCCTCGCTGGAAGCGGCATCTCGAGCGGCTCGTGGAGCGGGAGCGGCCCGACGCGGTCGTCGTCTATACCGTTCCGATGGCGCATCTGGTCGGAATCCCTACCGCCTTGCGCGAGCGGTTCGGGATCCCCGTCGTCTTCTACGACGGAGACGTGCCCATGAGCTTTCCCGAGTACGGGGGCATGGACACGGGCTTCAACCCGTACCACGGAGCCGATCCGTTCGAATACGACCTCGTCGTCTCGAACTCCGAAGGAGGCGCGCCGCGGCTGCTCGAGCTGGGTGCGCGCCGCGCCGAGAGCCTTTTTTGGGCCGCCGATCCCGAGTTCTTCGCGCCCCAGCCGGTCGAGAAGGAAGTCGATGTGTTCTTCTACGGCTACGGGGACAAGTTCCGGCGCGACTGGATGAAGCAGCTGGTCGGCGAGCCCTCTCGCATTGCGCCCGAGCTCGACTTCGCCCTCGGCGGGCTCGACTTCCGGGGCGACACCGGTGCCGCGCGCATGCTCGGCGACGTTCCGTTCAACGTGTTCGCGCGCGCGATCTCGTCGGCGCGGGTCAACCTCAACATCACGCGTCGTCCCCACGCCACCGTTCCCGGATCATCGACCGCGCGCCCGTTCGAGCTCGCCTCTTCGGGTGCGGCGATCGTCTCGAACCCACACGCCGGTATCGAGCGCTGGTTCGAGCCCGGAAGCGAGCTACTCATCGTCGAGAGCGCGGACGAGGCGATCTCCGCGTATCGGGAGCTCCTCGCAGACCCTGGGCAGGCGGAGGAGCTGGGGCGGCGCGCTCGTGAGCGCGTTCTCGACGAGCACACCTACGCCCATCGCGCCAGAAGGCTGCTCGGGCTGATCGGAGTGGGCGCCGGGGTGCCTGCGTGACAGCCTCCAAGTCGCTGGGCCGCCTCGTTGCGGTCATCCCCGCCTTCGACGAGTCCGAGGTGATCGGCAAGGTCGTCGACGAGATCCGTGCGTTCGACGCATCCGTTGACATCGTCGTCATCGACGACGCCTCGACGGACGACACAGCGGAGATCGCCGAGTCCCACGGTGCGATCGTGCTCCGCCTCCCGCACAACGTCGGGATCGGCGGGGCCGTCCAGACCGGGTTCAAGTTCGCCCTCGCCGAGAACTACGACACGGCCGTCCGGCTCGACGGCGACGGGCAGCACGACGCCAGCGAGCTCGAGAAGCTGCTCGCACCGCTGGAGCGCGGGGAGGCCGATCTGGTGATCGGCTCTCGCTTCGTCGACCCGGGCGGAACGTACCGCCCCCCGCTGGCTCGCCGGATCGGAATCCGCGTCTTCGCCCGGCTCGTCTCGCTTCTGGGCGGCCAGCGGGTGACGGACACGACCTCGGGCTTCCTCGCGCTCGACCGCATCGGCATCGAGCTCTTTGCCGCTGAGTACCCGCACGATTATCCGGAGGTCGAGGCGACGCTCGTCGCGCTCCGGAGTGGCCTGAGGCTCGCGCAGGTGCAGGTGAGGATGCGAGAGCGTGAGACGGGATCCTCGTCGATCACTTTCGTTCGTTCCCTGTATTACGTGGCGAAGGTGACGCTTGCCTTGCTCGTCGCCAGCCTCCGCCGCTATCCGCGTCTGGAGACCGCTCGCCGATGACCCCCCTTCGCATCTCGATCGTGGGCGTCGTCGCCTCCGCTCTGCTCATCTTGATCGTCCTCGAGCTCATCCGAGGACGGCGACTGAAGGAGCGCTACGCGCTGCTCTGGCTCGCCACCGGCGCCGTGCTCCTGGTGCTCTCCGCGTGGCGGGAGGCGCTGAACACCATCGCGGGCTGGCTCGGCGTCACCGGCTACCCTCCGGCGGTTCTCTTCGCCGTGGCCACGCTCTTCATCCTGCTCGTGCTCCTCCACTACTCCACCGTGCTGTCGAAGCTCACGGACGAGAACGTCGAGCTCGCTCAGAGGATCGCGCTCCTCGAGGAACGCGTGTCCCGTGCGCTGAGAGCCTCTAACACAACGAAGCTCTGAGCCGCCGGCACGCGCTGGGCGGCGCGATGCGGCGTCCTCAGTCGGGCCAATATGCCCGCATATTGACTCTCCCTGCGTCCTTGCTTCGCACCACCCAGCACGGGCCGTCGACGAGGCCCCATTGTGTCAGAGGCTCTTATGGAGTCGCGAGGGCCCGGCTGAACCCGAAGACGTCGCCCTGCGTCTCGTCGTCGAGCCAGTTCGTCCCCACCCCGATGCGATACCACGCGCCGGGCGGCGCCTCGCGATCGAGGTACTTCGTGTCGCGCGTGGTGGCGATCGGGAAGGAGCGGATGAAGCAGTACACCGAGATCGCACCGTCGGCGTTCTCACACTCGATGTCCCGCCCCTCGTGCCGGTAGACGCGGTAGAAGACGTCGGCGCGCCAGGGTCCGCCTGAGGTCCAGCTGAGCGACCGGCCGCCGTCCGTGGACTCGACTTGCAAGTCCACATCCTCCGCGATCGGGGTCATGATGTAGTTGCCGGCGTCGTCCTGGAACACGGCGCGCTCCGGCCGGGTGCTCGGCGACGAGGCGGCGATCACGGCAGCCGGCAAGACAACCGTCAAGGCCACCGCTACTGCGACCCAGGCCCAGGCCACCGGGCTGACGGACGCCGGCCGGATGCGATCGCCGAGTCGACGAGCAAAGGTCGGCACGAGCAGCGGGATCGACGCGAAGAGAATCAGGTACGCGGGCCAGGCGGGCATGAGCAGCCGCCAGAAGGTGTTCGCCTGGATGTCCGCCCGCGTGGAGAAGCCTTTCACGACCAGGAAGGCGGCGAGCCAGCCGCCGAGGAGGGCGGCGATGGGTGCCTGCCGGACGCGGAGGACGGCGAGCAGACCGGCCAGCGGCGCCCACTGGGCGAGCCTCGCGCTCCAGAAGAACTCGCGGAGCTGATCCATCTGCACCCGCCAGTGTTCGAGGTCGAGCTCGAGGTACCGGTCGACATCGAGCGCCACGAGCCCGACGCCGGCTGCCACTCGAACCTCCCCGAGCGAGAGCACGGGCAGCTCGCCGAGGCCACGCTCCTTCCAGAGGACGAGCACGAGCAGGCTCGGGACGACCGCGGCGCAGAAGACGATCCCCTCACGCCAGCGGCGGGCCACCAGGTACGCGAGCACGGCCCCGGCTCCCATCAGGAGATTCGGCGGCTTCGTCGCGCCGGCCGCCCCGAGGAGGAGGCCAGCCAGCGCCGCTTCGGCGAGACGGCTCGCGTCGAGCGAGCGCACGACGAAGAGTGCCGCGGCGAGGACGACGACCATCGAGGGAAAGTCGGAGAGCGACGTCAACCCGAGCGCCTGCGGGAGGAAGTTCTCGGCCCACCGCTCCTGGTAGCGATCGACGAACAGCGGAATCGACGCAAAGGGTGCGACGACCCAGAGCAGCGACGCCCAGTAGCCGAGCAGCCGGCCTCCGATCCGTTCCCCGATCCCGTAGACGCACACCAGCGCGATCGGCGCCAGCACGAAGAGGTTGAGCGCCATGATCGGCGGCATCGCCTGCACGAAGGTCGGCCCCGTGAACCACATGAGCGGTGCGATGACGAGCGACCACAGGTAGCCGAGCTCGGTCGGGGGGAGCTCGAGGTGTCCGAGCATCCAGCCCTGGGTCGTGATCCCGATCTGGTCGCCGTTGTGGAACCACACCCACCCGTTATGCGGAATCGAGACGGCGAGCACGAGCGTCGCGACGAGCTGCGTTGCCGCCAGCGTCCCGAGGACTGCACGGGGATGGTCGAGCAGTCCGTCCAAGGTGCGGCTCGCGCCGCGGGCAGCGGCAACCGAGTTGCTAAGAGCTGACACCGGCAACGCGGTTCGAGCGGTACCAGGAGACGGTCCGCTCGATCCCGTCGCGCAGCCCGGTCCGTGCCTCGAACCCGAAGAGCTCGTGCGCGCGGCTTCCGTCGACGCTCCGTCGTGGCTGTCCACCCGGCTTCGACGCGTCCCAGACGATCTCTCCCTCGTAGCCGGCAACGTCGGCGACCACCTCGGCGAGCTCACGGATGGAGATCTCCCGGCTGGCGCCCAGATTCGCCGGCTCCGCACCGTCATAGCGCTCGGCGGCGAGGACGAAGCCCTCCACGCAGTCCTCCACGTACAGGAACTCCCGTGTCGGGGAGCCGTCGCCCCAGAGGACGACCACTTCCTCGGCCTCCACCATCTTCCGGATCAGCGCCGGGATCACGTGCGACGTCTCCAGGTCGAAGTTGTCGCGCGGCCCGTAGAGATTCGTGGGGAGCAGGAAGACGGCGTTCAGCCCGTACTGCTCCCGGTAGGCCTGTCCGCCGACGAGGACGGCCTTCTTCGCGACGCCGTACGGTGCGTTCGTCTCCTCCGGGTACCCGTCCCACAGAGTCGTCTCGCTGAACGGAACGGGCGCGAACTTCGGATACGAGCAGACGGTTCCCGAGATGACGAGCTTGGCTGTCTCGTGCAATCGCGCCTGCTCGAGGATGTTCAAGCCCATGGCGAGATTGGCGAACCAGTAACGCCCGGGGTTCGACCGGTTGGCGCCGATGCCCCCGACCTCGGCGGCCAGATGGAAAACGAGCTCCGGAGCGGCGTCGTCGAACAGCCGGGCGGCGCTCTCCGACAGGGTCAGGTCGTAGTCGGCACGCCGCACGGAGAAGACGTCGTGGCCGTCGCCCTCGAGTCGTTCGACGAGGTGCGAGCCGAGAAAGCCGCCCCCGCCCGTGACGAGGACGCGCGTCATTGCGCGGCGAGCGGAGCGCCCGTCGGGAGCCAGTCGACTCGGCCGAGCCAGCGCTGGCGGTTCTCCGCGTACCAGCGAATCGTGTGGAGCACGCCCTCCTCCCACGAGACCTTCGGTTCCCAGCCGGTTTCGCGGGTGAGCTTCTCGTGGCCGACGCGGAGCGCCATCACGTCGGTCGAGCCCGGCCGGTAGCGCGCAGGCGTCGTGACGATCTCCCGGTCGTCGGGCCAGAAGCCCCCCTCGACGCCGATCCGCAGGATGAGCTCGACCCAGTCGCCCATCGAGATGTTCGAGCCCTGGCCGTAGACGTAGACGTCACCGGGCACGCCGTGGGCAGCGACGGTCAGGTGCCCGCGAACGCCGTCGGTGCAGAAGCAGAAGTCGCGCAGCGGATCGAGCTGTCCGAGCTCGATGGTCTCGCGGGTGAGCGCCTGCGTGATGATCGTTCCGGTCACGTAGCGCGGGTTCTGCCGCGGGCCGTAGTTGTTGAACATCCGCGTCACGACGCCCGGTACGCCGAACGCGTCGTGGTAGTTCATCGTCAAGAAGTCGGCGGCGACCTTCGCCGTCGCGTAGATCGACTTCGGGTTGATCGGGGAGCGCTCGTGCAGGATCAGGCTGCCGGATTCGTCGAAGTCGTGGTGCTCTCGGACCGACTCTCGGACGTTGCCGTACTCCTCCGAAGTTCCGGCCGTATCGAACTTCTCGAGCTCGAGCCCCCAGTCGACGACCGACTGGAGGAGGTTGAGCGTGCCGATCGTGTTCGCCATCACGGTCTCGTACGGCCGGTGCCAGGACTCTCCGACGTGCGCCTGCGCCCCTAGATGGAAGAGGTACGGCTTGTCGGGGGCCGTGTCCTTCAGCTCCCGCATCAGGTAGTCGACCGAGGTCCGGTCCGTGAGGTCCGCGAAGTGCACCTTGAGGCGGGTTCGGAGGTGCCCGATGTTGTTCAACGCCCCACTCGACGTCGCTCGCACGAACGCATGGACGTTCGCGCCGATCTCGACCAGGCCGTCGGTCAGGTGCGACCCCATGAAGCCGTCTGCGCCGGTGACGAGCACCGTCCGGCCGCCGTAAATGTCTCCGAAATCGCTGCGGAGGTCGTCGAGTGCGCTGCTTGTCCAGAGACTGTCGTTCGGCATGGGACGTACGCTTCCGCGTCGGTGAGCAAGCGTACAGACTCCCCCGGCTTGGGCTCGCTCGGCAGCGGCGCGCTCACCGCGGGGTCGTTCCTGCTCGTGTCCGGGATCGCCGCTGCCATCGGCGTGGTGATCGCGCGCGAGTTCGGCCGCTCGGAGGCTACCGACGGGCTCCTGGCGGCCTACGGGCTCTTCGTGGTGATCGTGATCGCCTCGCAGGCGATCAGGGTGGCCGTCCTCCCACAGCTTGCGCGTGCCCAGGAAGAGGGGCGACTGGCGGGCGAGCTCGCTGGCTTCGCGATAGCTCTCGTGCTGATCTCGGTTCCGCTCGTTCTCGTCTCCGCGTTCGGCTCGTCATTCCTCGCAAGCGTCCTCACCGGTGACGAGTCGGAGATCGCCGAGGACACTGCCGCCGACGTCCTGCGCTGGGTCGTGCCCGCGGGAGTCGCGCACCTCTTCGCCGCGATGGCAGCGAGCGGACTTGCTGCGATCGACGACTATGCGACCGCCGCGGTTGCCTACACGCTCGGCAGCTCGGCCGGGCTGGCGGTAATCCTCCTGCGCGTCGAGCCGGACGGCATCATCGCCGTCGCCTGGGGCTCGATGCTGAACGGCGTCGTCACCCTCCTGGTTGTCCTGTTCGGGCTCGTGCTGCATGCCGCGCGCTTGCGCATGCCGAGGAGAGCGGTTCGCCCGAGCGGTGCGCCGGTGCGAGCACGCCTGGGTGCGTTTGCCGTCGGAGCGGCCCTGCCGCTCGCTCTTCAGCTGCTCTACGTCGTCTGTCTCCCGTTCGCCTCGCGGCTCGGCCCCGGCGCTGCAACGAGCTTCGTGTACGCGTATCTGGCCTCCTCGTCGCTGGTGACGGTCACGGCTGGATCGCTGGGAATCGTGACCTCGGTGCCGCTCTCGCGGGCGGGCTTCGGAGCCACGCAGGCGGCACGGCACGTCGTGGCGACGTCGTGGCTCGCGCTGGTGCTCGTCGGAGCTGCGGGCGGCGTGTTCGCGCTTGCGGGAGGAATTCTCGTCGAGGCCGTCCTCGGCGAGGCGTACGCGGGGGACATCGGCGCTGACATCGGGCGCGTCGTTGCCGTCCTCAGCCTGTGGATGATCGCGGCCGTCGGCGTGGCGGTGACCTTCCCGCTCGCCTTCGTGGCGGGTCGGACGCGTGCGCTGCCGTGGATTGCGCTCGCGGCGCTCGCTCTCCAGGTGCCGCTCGCCTGGGTGGGCTCAGAGGTGCTCGAGCTGAATGGCCTCGCGCTCGCGCTCGCCGTCTCGACCCTGCTCATCCTGGTCGCGTTGCTCGTGGAGCTCGGCGCATTCGCCGGTGCAGCTCGCCGACTCGGGTTAGCAGCCGCGTTCGTCGCGGGTCTGAGCGTCGTCTCCTTCGTCCCGCCCGCGCTCGTCCTCGGAGCGCTCGCGTCCGCCGTGGTCGGCCTCGCCCTCTACCTCGTCTTGCTCGCCGTCGTCCGTCCCCGGAGTCTCAGGGACAGCTGGCACTACCTGCGAGCGCTGGGCTAGCCAGAGCCGGACGTCTGCGCTCTCAGCGCGCGGTGGACGTCCTCCGGGTACGGCTCACTGGTGGCGATCGCGTCCTCGACCTCCCGGAGCGCGGCGCTCGTCCCGGCTCCCAGAACAGGCCGTGAGGCGAGCATCGAGAGCAGGTCGCGCGAAAGCATCCGCTCGACGGCCAGAAGATCCTCGAGGAGCTCGAGTGCGCGTTCGCTCTTTCGCACGCCGAGCGGCGCGGCGGTGCCGTGATCCTCGACCGACATGTCCAAAGGCGGCGTGTCTAAGGTCGCGGGCGCGGCAAGCTGCTTGAGCTCGGAGAACGCGGCCGCCGCCGGGTAGCGAAGCTGGAGCCCGAAGAGCGCTTGCGGCTCGGGCTCCGAGACTGGCGCGGCGGCCAGCTGTCCGAAGATCGCGTCCCAGAGATGGCTGAGGCGGCGCTCGCTCAGCTGTCCGACATGTGCGATGGCCACGCGTAGGGCATCGAAAGCGACCGCGAGCACCACGGGCTGGAAGTTGCCGTTCGAGAACACGGCGCGCTCCTCGATCGACACGAGAGGGTTGTCGCTCGTCGAGTTCAGCTCGATCTCGACCGCGCGCCGGCAAAACGCGATGAACTCCCGCAGCGCCCCGTGAACCTGCGGGACGACGCGAAACGACAGGGCGTCCTGCACCGATCGAGCCCCGTCCGGACCGTGCAGGTAGCTCCCGGACAGAACCTCGCGAAGGTGCGAAGCCGTCGCGATCTGGCCGGGGAAGGGCTTGGCCTCGGCGACGGCAGGCTCGATGATCGACAGGTTGCTCCCGGTTGCCTCCAGCGAGAGCGCGGCCGACAGGTCGGCGGCCTCTGCGACTCGTGCTGCGTCCCCAACGACGAGCGCGCCGTGCCCGATCGAGACGGCGTTCGCGGAGATCAACGCAAGCCCGTCCTTGGCCTCGAGCTCCAGAGGGGCGATCCCGGCGCGGGCGAGAGCCTCGCTTCCCGGCAGAGCCTCTCCCCGGTACTCGGCGCGGCCCATGCCGATCGCGACCTGGGCCATGCCGGCCATCTGCCCGATGTCGCCCGCGCCGACCGATGCCGTCTCGGGCACCAGCGGGTGCACGCCAGCGTTGACCATCGCGACCAGCACGTCCGCCGCTGCCATGCTTGCGCCGGAGCCACCGCGCGCGATGCCGTTGACTCGCGCGACGAGCGCTGCGCGCACGACTCTCGTCGGCAACGGTGCTCCCAGCCCTCCCGAATGCGTCACGACGAGCATGCGCTGCTGCCGCCCCAGCTGCTCCTCGGTCAGGAGCTCGTCCTTGCCGTGGCCCACCTGCGTGGTCAGGCCGTAGATCGCTTCGCGACCTGCGAGGGCGGCCTCGATTACCGCATGACTCGCCTCGATCTTCGCGCGCGCCTCGGATCCCAGTTCGAGCGGCGCTCCATCGACGACCGCGAGCAGCTCTTCGATGCTCAGCGCTTCGCCGGTGACGGTGATCGTCATGGGCGAGCTAGCGCGGTCCGCGCAGCTTGCGCACGGCCCAGATCCCCGGTCGGGTCGAGAAGATGCGCGTACGCGCCGAAGCGACGATACGCCGCCCGGGCGGCAGGTACGCGAAGCTCATGCGTCCGTGTGCGGCCCGGGCATCCGCCTCGTTCGGCGGGTCGTCGTCTCGGAGCTTGCGGATGCGGGCTGTGCGGAAGCTGATCGGCGCCTCGAGCTCCCAGGCGTCGCTCGCCCGCGCGTAGTCCACGATCGCGGCGATGCCCGGGAGGTACGCGTCATCGAGCACCATGCGGCCACCCGTCTTGAGGCGCGGCGCGAGGTGCCACCAGTCCAGGATGGGATAGGGGAAACCGTGGGCGCCGTCGACGAGGACGAGGTCAAGCGCAGGCACGTCGAGCTCGGGAAGGACGTCGTGGGAGCGAGCGATGTGGAAGGTGACCCCGGACGCGTCTATTCCTCGCTCCTCGCACGCGGCGCGGATTCGCCGCTCCTCTTCGGCGTCCGGTGTGACGACGTGATGGCGCGCGCCGCGTGCCGCGAACACCATCGTGCTGGCGCCGGCGCCCGTCTCGAGCGTCGACATCCCTTCACGGACGTTCTTCTCCAGCCAGGCGAGTGCATCCCACGCCAGGCCCCAGTAGTCGGGGCTGTCGTGCAGACTCGGGGGCGAGCGCCGGAGGGACTCGGTCAGCGACTCGGTCACGGAGACATCATCGCGCCTAGATGGTTGATCGGGAATTGACGCGCCGCCGGGGGCGGTCACGATCCGGCGCCGTGTCGTGGCCGTCATCCGGCCCGCCGTGAATTCCCGATCAAGCATCTAGCTCCTCGTACACCGTGTCGTGCGCACGAGCGGTCCTCTCCCAGGTGAACCCGGCAGCGCGCTCGAGCCCGCGGCGGCGCCATGGATCGGGGTCGGCCAGGACGTCCTCGACCGCGGTCACCATCTCCTCGGTCGAGGACGGGTCGAAGAGGCGCGCCGCGTCGCCGACGACCTCCGGCAGGGACGCGACGTTTGCACACGCGACTGGACAGCCGCAGGCCATCGCCTCGAGCGGCGGCTGGCCGAAGCCCTCGTACAAACTCGGCAAGACGAGCGCGGCAGCCGTGCGATACAGGCGAACGAGCTCCTTTCGATCCACGTGGCCGACGGAGCGAACGCCGTCGGGCACCGGCCCGTCGTACGAGGTGAGGACGAGCTCAAGCCCGGGATAGCGCCGCCGAAGCTCGACGAATGCGTCGAACAGGCCCGCGTGGTTCTTGTGCGGCCACCGGCGCGCCGGGTAGAGGAGGAACTCCCCACGCGCCTCGTCTCCCGGCCGAAAGACCTCGTGGTCGATCCCGAGGTGGATCGGCCGCACCCGGTCCTCCGCGAGCCCGAGTCGCTCGACGAGCGTCCCCGCCGCGTGCCGAGAGATGGTCACGACGAGGCGGCTTCGCCGGGCCGACCACCCGTAGACCCGGCGCCGGTAGGCGCGCTCGGAGCGGGAAAAGAACTGAGGGAGGAGCTCGTGCTGGACGTCGAGGATCGTCGTCGTCGCCGCTTGGCTCGCGACGGGTGGAACCATGATGCTCAAGGGAAAGTGCAGCACGTCGAGCCCGGCGAAGCGCCGGGTGATGCTTCCCCGCGAGATCGACGCACGCGTCATCGCGAGGATGCGGCCGCCGGTCGACCGGGACGCGCGGTATTCGGGCACGGGCTCCACCGGAAGACCGTCGACATCGTCGGCGATCGGCGGTACGAAGACGCGGTAGTCGAACCGCCCGACCCGCCCTAGAGCGCGTACGAGCTCACGCGCGTAGGTCTCGCTTCCGCCCGAGATTCCGGGCACCAGCGTGAGGAGGCTCAGGCCAACTCGCACTAGTTGTCCGCAAGCCCGGAATTCGCGAGCGCGAATTCCGGGCGCAGGAAAGTCCCTGAAGGCGGCCGCTTCGCGGCCGCTGGGCATTGCCATGCCCTCAAATGTTCGCCTTGGCGGCTGCGAGGTACGCGTCTTCGTGCAGGCGGGCGGTCTCGTTCCACGTGAAGCCGGCTGCTCGCGCGAGGCCCTTCTCACGGAACTCGTCACGGCGCTCGTCCGCGTCCAGGATGCTGGCGGCGATCGACTCCGGGTCGAGCGGGTCGAAGAGGACTGCGGCATCGCCGCAGACCTCCGGGATCGCCGCTATGTCGGCTGCCGCGACAGGGCAGCCGGACGCCATCGCCTCGAGCGGTGGAAGCCCGAACCCCTCGTACAGGCTCGGAAAGACCGTGACCGCCGCGCGCCGGTACAGCGACGCCAGCTCGGCGGTCGGGACGACCCCCCAGCGCTCGACGCCGTCCGGGAGGGAGCCGAGGCGTTCGAGCCCTCCGCCCGTCAAGACGAGGCGCAGCTGCGGTCGAGTCTTGCGGAGCGTGGCGAACGCCTCGAACAGCCGAACATGGTTCTTGTGTGGCCACGGCCGCGCGGGATAGAGGAGAAACGGCTCGCGTTCCTCGTCTCCGGGGCGGAAGAGCGTGTGATTGACACCGTGGGGGATCACGTGAACGGCTGCGGGATCGAGCTCGAGAAGCTCCACTGCTCGATCTCGCACGAACTCGCTGGTCACGATCACCGCTGAGGCCGACCGCGTCGCGCGGTCGTATGCGACCCGCCTGAACGAGCGGCGCGCAGGACCGAAGAACTCCGGAAGATCCCGGTGCTGCATGTCGTGGAGGGTGACGACGGTGGGCATCTTGGTCGTCGGGATCGGCACGGTCAATGCGTAATGCACGACGTCGACCGTCTCCAACTCGCTCTTGACAGCGCGTGACCGGAACGCCGAGAGAGCCATGCCGAGCACGCGTGCCGGTCCGCGGCGTCCCACAGGAGGCTCTCCAACCTCGGTTGCCGGCAAGCTTCCGGCGGCGTCCTTGGCTTGAGTGGGGACGAAGACGGTGTAGTCGAGCCTTCTCACGGCCGGGAGCGCCCGCACGAGCTGGCGCGCGTACGTCTCCGAGCCGCCGAGGTCGCCGGGCGCAAGGGTGAGCAAGGAGATACCGACGCGCATTGACGCATCCTAGTCCGGGTAGGGGTCGTCCTCATGCCCCGGTTAGAATGGCGCGATGTCCTCTGGCGAAGCCAAAAACGGCGAATCTCCAGGGGATTCGGTCGACGTCGACGAGCTCTTCCAGCGCCTTCGCGAGGAGGTACGAAGGTCGGGGTCGGACCCGGGCGGCGCGGCGCCGCGCGAGGGCGATCGGGAGGCGGCCCGTGCCGAGGCCGAGCGGCTCTGGCCCGTGTCCGCCGATCGGTCGCTGCGGCTGCGGCCAGGGGTGCGCGGTGGTGTCGGAACCCCGGTCAAGGGCGTTCTGCGCAAGCTCATGCGCTGGTACGTCGAGCCGCTGGCCTACGACCAACGCTCGTTCAACGCCGCCTCGCTCCGGCTGATCGACGACTTGCAGCAACAGGTCGACCAGCTCGAGGCCGAAGTCGAGACCCTTCGCAACGGACGACGATGAGGATCCTCGTCACCCGGCCGCAGATCCCCTTTGCCTGGGGCGGGACCGAGGTCATGACCGACCGCCTGGTCGACGAGCTTCGTCTGCGCGGGCACGAGGCCGAGCTCGTGACGGTGCCGTTCAAGTGGTACCCGGGGGCGCGCGTTCTCACCCAGGCGTTCCTGTGGCGGATGCTCGACCTGGAGGAGGTGGACGGGGTCCCGGTGGACATGGTCGTCGCGACGAAGTTCCCGTCCTATCTCGCTCGTCATCCGAACAAGCGCGTGTGGCTCGTCCATCAGTTCCGTCAGGCGTACGAGCTCGACGGCACCGATCTCGGGCAGTTCGACGAGTCGTCCGGGGATCGCGCGCTTCGACGCAAGGTGCATGCCCTCGACCGCGTTGCGCTCGGCGAAGCGACACGGCTCTTCTCGATTTCTCAGAACGTCGCGGATCGCCTCGAGCGCACCACGGGACTGCACGCGGAGTTTCTCCCGCCGCCTCCGCAGGAGCTCGAATATCGCTGCGACGGGTACGGCGACTTCGTCCTCTCCGTGAACCGCCTCGACCGCGCGAAGCGCATCGATCTCCTGCTCGAAGCGGCCGCGCTCGACTCGTCGCTCGAGATCGTCATTGCGGGCGACGGTCCCGACCGGCGCCGGCTCGAGGAGCTCGCTCGCGCACGGGGGCTGGACGGTCGGGCTCGCTTTGCGGGTCGCGTGTCCGACGCCGAGCTCGCGGATCTGTACGGCCGCTGCCTTGCCGTCTACTACGCGCCTGTGGACGAGGACTACGGCATGGTTCCCTTCGAGGCGTTCCTCTCCGAGAAACCGGTTCTGACCACGACCGACGCGGGAGGCCCGCTCGAGATCGTGTTCGACCACCGGACGGGGCTCGTCGTCCAGCCGGACGCCGCCGAGCTCGCACGGGCTGCGGGCTGGCTCCGCGAGCACCGCGAGGAGGCGGCGACGTACGGGCGCGCTGGAAAGGCGATCGCGGACGAGGTGACCTGGGAGCGGGCGATCGAGCGGCTCCTCGCATGAGGTTCCCTCACGTTCATGGGGCGGCGCTCGCAAAGGAGGCGAGCACGAGGCGCGAGGACAGTACAACTGGGTACGGCCTCGTGCCTCGTGCGAAGCTTCCTGCCGCGAGCGGCGTCAGCCTCCCGCGGAGCCGGGCCCTGCCCGGCGGGAGCAGGAGGCGACCAGTGACGTGAGGCTCGCGTATTTTTCACCGATGCCACCCGAGAGAACGGGGGTGGCGGACTACAGCGCGCTCCTGCTGCCGGCCTTGCGCGAGCGGCTCGACCTGACCGTCGTCAGGAAAGGGAGCAAGCGCGCTCCGCGCGGCACGGATGCGGCGCTCTACCACGTCGGCAACAACCCCGATGCTCACGCTTGGGTCGTCGATGCGCTTCGTCGGCGGCCGGGAGTCGTCGTCCTGCACGACTTCGTCGTCCACCATCTCGTGGCCGGAATGACGATCGGCCGCCGCGACGGCCACGGCTACCTCAACACGATGGAGCGCGAGCACGGCGTCGTCGGGAGACTGCTCGCACACGGCGTCCTCGACAAGCGCATCGCGCCGCTCTGGGAGTCCCGGCCCGAGGAGTTCCCGCTCGCCTGGTTCGTGCTCGAGCACGCGACCGGGCTGATCGTGCACTCGCACACCGTGCAGGGGCTCGTCCGTGCGGCTGGATACGAGGGCCCGGTGTGGGTGGTTCCGCATCCGGCCTGGCCGGTGCCGGCAGTCGAGCCTCGGCGCGTCGCTTCCGGGCCGGTCGTCGGCTGCTTCGGAGTGGTCAATGCGAGCAAGCGAGTCCCGGAGCTCCTGCGCGCGTTCGCCGAGGTGCGCGCCAGCAATCCCGAGGTGGTGCTGCTCCTCGTTGGGCCGACCTCGCCCGGGTTCGACCTCGACCGCAGGCTCCAGCGCCTCGGCCTCGACGACGACGGGCTCGTCCGCGAGGGCTGGGTCGACGAAGGTCGACTATGGGAGCTGATGGCCGGCGTCGACGTCTCCGTGAACCTGCGTCATCCCACGATGGGCGAGACCTCGGGCGTGGCGATCCGCTCGCTCTCGCTCGGGAAGCCCCTCGTCGTCAGCGACGTGGGCTGGTTCTCGGAGCTTCCGGACGACGCCGCGCTAAAGGTTCCGGTCGATGCCTACGAGGTCGAGACGCTAACGGCGGCACTGGAGCTCCTCGTCTCTCGGGAGGACGTGCGTGCGCAGATGGGAGCAGCCGCCGCCCGGGTGGCGCGGCAGCAGCACGATCTCGGGCGCGTGGCGGAGCTCTATGTCGCCGCGCTCGAGGAAGCCGCCGGAGGAGCCGCAGTTGGCGACGCGGTGCTGCGGGAGGTGAGCCAGGCCGCGGCGGATGTCGGGATCTCCCCGGAGGACGCGGAAGCGGGGGAGATCGCCAGGCGTCTCGCCGAGGTCGAGCTTGGGAGGTAGCGCGGGGTCAGACCCGAGTCTGCTCCGCCGGGTGCCGGCGTGGGCATGGCTGGTCGCGATCGTGGTGGGGTCGTTCGCCGTCCGGGCGTGGCTTGCCCGGGGCATGCTCGGCCCGTTCATCATGGTCGACGAGCTCATCTACTCGGAGCTCGGCCGCAGCCTCGCCGACAGCCGAGAGCTTCTCGTTCGCGATGTTCCGTCCCGCGGGTATGGCTTCGTCTACCCGGCGCTCCTAACTCCTGTCTATGCGGCGTTTGAGAGCCTGACGGATGCCTATGCGGCAGTGAAGACGCTGAACGCGCTCGTCATGTCCCTGGCCGCGATCCCCGCGTACCTCCTCGCTCGTCGCGTCGTCGGCCAGGGGCTCTCGCTCCTTGCCGCGGTGCTCGCCGTCTCGCTCCCCTCGCTCGTCTACACGGGCTCGGTCATGACGGAGAACGCGTTCTATCCCGTCTTTCTCGTCTGCGCTCTGCTGCTCGCTCTCGTTCTCGAGCAATCGACGACCGCCAGGCAGGTCGCGCTTCTGATCGCGGTCGGCGTTGCGGCCGCGACGCGCGTGCAGGCAGTTGTTCTCGTCCCCGCGCTTCTGACCGCGCCGCTGCTGCTCGCATTGTTCCGTCGCGAGGGCCTGCGGGTGACTCTCCGGCCCTACCGCGTGCTGTACGGCGTGGTGATCGGGGCAGGAGCGACCCTGCTCGTCGCGCAGGTCGCGCGAGGGAGGTCGCTCCCGGACCTCCTCGGCGCGTACAGCGTCGTGGGGGAGTCCGACTACGAGCTGGGCGAGGTGCTTCGGTACGCGCTCTACCACGTCGCCGAGCTCGACCTCTACCTCGGTGTGGTGCCGGTCGCGGCGACCATCGTGCTCGTGGCGCGCTCCCGCTCGCTCGACCGGCCGTTACAGGCGCTGCTCGCGACGGCGCTCGCGGTGACGTTCTGGCTCGTGCTCGTCGTCTCCGCGTTCGCCTCCGTGTTCGCGCAGCGCATCCAGGAGCGCAACCTCTTCGTCGTCGCGCCGCTCTTCCTCATCCTGCTGCTCGCCTGGGTCGACCGGGATGCACCGAGACCACGGGTCGTTGCCCTCGTGGCCGCCGCGGCCTCTGCCGCTCTCGTCCTGCTCATTCCGTTCGAGCGCTTCATCGACACGTCCGCGCTCTCGGACACGCTGATGCTCCTGCCCTGGTGGTCCGTGCAGGATCACGTGGGTCTCGAGTGGGTCGCGGAGCTCGCCTTCGTGCTCGCGGTCGCGCTCGCGGCGCTGTTCGTGCTGCTTCCGACGCGTTACGCGCTCGCCTTGCCTCTCGTCGTTCTCGCGTACTACGCCGCCGTCTTCCACCCGATCTGGGCCGGCGAGCACGGGGTGAAGCAGGCCTCCGCGGGCGCGGTCTTCCAGGGCATCCGCGGAGCTCCGCGCGACTGGATCGACGCTGCGCTGCCTGACGCTGCACGCGCCGCCGTGCTGTGGACGGGAAGAGCAGACCGGTTCACGGTCAACCAGAACGAGTTCTTCAACCGCACGGTCGGCGATATCTTCTACCTGCGCCAGCCGACGCCTGGTGGAGTCGGCGAGACGCTGGTGCGCATCGACCCGCGCGACGGCCTCGTACGCCTTCCGGATGGAGGAGCGTTCGCGACCGAGTACCTGCTCACCGACGGGTCGGTCACCCCGGACGGCGAGGTCGTCGCCCGGGACGATCTCCTGGGAACGACGCTCTGGCGGGTGGGTGGCGCTGTCGTCTCGACGACCTCGATCAGAGGTCTCTACCCGAACGACTCCTGGTCGCGCGAGACGGTGATCTGGAAGCGGCGTCGCTGCCGCGGCGGGGAGCTGATCGTGTCGCTCTCGAGCGATCCTTCACTGTTTGAGTCACCGCAGTCAGTCCATGCGTCCATCGACGGAGACCCAGTCGCTCTTGCCATCGTCAAGCCGAACACCCCGGCCAAGCTTCGCGTACCGCTCCAGTCGAATCGGGAGACGTGCGTCGTGCGTTTTCGAGTGACGCCCACCGCCGTGCCCGCGGAGGTGCTGCCGGGCAGCACCGACCGCCGCGAGCTCGGCGCCCACTTCAACGTGTTCGACTACCGGCCCGCATCGTGAGGATCGCCTTCGACGTCTCGCCGCTCTCCCACCCGCCACTCGGGATCGGCAACTACATCCGCGGGTCGCTCGGCGGCCTCGTGGAGGCCGCCGCCGGGGAGCACGAGATCGTGGCGTTCGCGCCGACCAGCTTGCGTGGGCCGGAGGGCATTCGCGCCGCCCTGGCCGGAATCGACGTCGAGCTACGCACCTGGCGGCTGCCGTTCTCGCACGCGCTGCGCACGGGTTGGAGCCTGGCCGGACGTCCGGCCGCAGAGCGGCTCCTCGGCTCCTTCGACGTCCTGCACTTCTCGGACTGGATGTTCCCGCCGCAGCGCGCCGGCGTGCGTGCCACGACGATTCACGACCTCGTACCCTTGCACCATCCCGAGTGGACGACTCCGCGCACCCGCTCGATGCACGGCCGCAAGTACCGAAACGCGGCGAGAACGTGCAATGCCGTCTTCGTGAACTCCCGCTACACCGGCGAGGACGTGATCGCGACCCTCGGCGTTGCGGCGGAGCGGGTGCACGTCGCGCATCCCGCGGCGCGGGCGGAATTCCGTCCGGACGGGCCTGCGGCGGATCTCGGGGCGCCGTACCTGCTCACCGTCGCGACCCTCGAGCCACGGAAGAACCTGCAGACCCTGGTCGAGGCGCATCGACTTCTCGGAGGCGATCTCCTGCTCGCGGTGGCGGGTGGGGAGGGTTGGGGAGCCCAGCCGGAGCTCGATTCGAGTCGGATCCGCCGGCTCGGCTTCGTCTCCGACGACCAGCTCGCGCGTCTCTACCGTGGCGCGGCGGCCGCGGTCTACCCGTCCCGCTTCGAAGGCTTCGGGATCCCCGTGCTCGAGGCCATGGCGTGCGGATGCCCGGCCGTCGTCTCGTCCCACCGTTCGCTCGACGAGGCGAGCGGCGATGCGGCCGTGCGCGCGGATCCGGACGACCCGGCCGTGCTGGCGTCGGCGATCGAACGGGCGCTGGGCGAGCGGGAGCGTCTGGCAGCGCTGGGTCTCGCGCACGTGGCCGCGTTCACATGGCCAAATGCCGGCGAAACCTTCTTGCGCGGCTATGAGGAAACCGCCCTGCGATGAGACGCCGCGAAGAGGTCTTGCTCGTGGTGTACCGCCCGGAGCCGAGCTTCCTCGTCCTCCTGCGCTCGCCGGAGAGCCATGGCTACTGGCACCTGGTTGCGGGTGGGATCGAGGAGGGTGAGACCCCCGACGCAGCGGCGCTCCGCGAGCTCGGCGAAGAGACGGGGCTGACGCAGCCGGTTCGGTTCGCCCCGATCCCGCTCGAGCTCGGCTACCGAACAGCGGGCGAACGGGAGCAGTGGGTCACGCTTCACCCGTACTCGGTCGAGGTCGAGCCGGAGTGGGAGCCGGTGCTGAACGAGGAGCACGTCGAATACCGCTGGTGCTCTGAGGACGAGGCCGACGAGCTGCTCGAGTACCCGGAGCCGGTCGACGCGCTTCGTGTCGTCGCCCGAAGGCTCGAGGACGAAACGTGAGGGTCGGCGTGGACACGTCCCCGCTCGTGCAGACGCGCGCCGGCACGGCTCGGGTCGTCCGCGGGCTCCTCGGTACGCTCCGCGACCGCCCTGGACTGGAGCTCGAGCTCCTCTCGTTCGGTGGGCCAAGTCGTGCCTCGAGTGTGCTTCGGGATGCGCTCTGGTACCCGGCCGCGCTTTCGCGCCGCGTGCAAGAGCTAGACGTCCTGCACTGCACGACCTTTCGCGGCCCCCTGCGACCGCGCGTCCCGACGGTGCTGACCGTGCACGACCTCGCGATCCTCCGTTACCCGGAGGTGTTCCCGCGCTGGCACCGTCTCTACGGCAAGGCGGGGCTGCGGAGCACGCTTCGGGCGGCGGACGCCGTCGTCACGGTCTCCGAGTTCACGAGACGAGAGGTCGTCGCACTCATCGGCATTCCCGAAGAGCGGATTCGCGTCGTTTCGAACGGCGTCGATCCACTCTTCACGCCCGACGGACCTGCGAGGGAAGGGTCGTATGTCCTTGCCGTCGCGACGCTGGAGCCCAGAAAGAATCTCGACGGAGTCGTCGAGGCGGCGCGCCTCGCGGGAATCGAGCTACGGGTTGTCGGCGCCCGGGGCTGGGGCGGGGTCGACGTGCCGGGCTGGGTCGGGGAGGTTCCGGATGCCGAGCTCGCCGACCTCTACCGTGGAGCCCGCTGCGTCGTCTATCCGTCTCTGTACGAGGGGTTTGGGCTGCCGGTGCTGGAGGCCATGGCGAGCGGGACTCCCGTGGTGACGTCGCGCGGCACGGCGATGGAGGAGATCGCGGGTGATGCGGCCGTGCTCGTCGACCCGCACGACGTCACCGCGATCGCGGAGGGCATCTCCCAGGCCGAGGCGCGGCGCGTCGAGCTGGTTCCGCTGGGCCTCGCACGTGCGGGCGAGTTCACCTGGGAGCGCGCCGCCGACCGGGTGGAGGCGCTCTGGAAGGAGCTCGCATGAGGCTGGTGGCGATCGACGCCGACGTTCTCGGCCGCGAGCGAACCGGCGACGAGACCTACGTGAGGAACCTGCTCCGCGAGCTCGCGCTCCTGGCCCCCGCGGCCGAAATACGTCTCGCAGCACTGACGCGTCGACCCGACCTCGTCCCCGAGGGCGTGGAGCCTGTCGAGGTGCGCGCCCGCTCGCAGATCGTGCGGATGGCCCTGACGCTCCCCCGCATCCTCCGCCGCCTGCGCGCCGATCTCGTGCACACGCAGTACGCGCTTCCGCCTCGGCTGCCGTGTCCCGGAGTCGTCACCGTCCACGACCTTTCATTCGAACGGGAGCCCGAGCTCTTCGATCCGAAGGATCGACTGGTGTTTCGGCGCGTCGTACCCCGGGCGGTACGGAGAGCGGCACGCATCCTCACGGTCTCCGAGCGGACGAAGCGCGATCTCATCGAGCTGTACGGCGTCGCTCCGGACGGGGTTGCGGTCACCCCGAACGGTGTCGACCCGGCGTTCCACCCGTCCCCAAGTGACACAGTGTCACAAAGCCCCTACGTCCTTTCGGTTGGGGCGATCCAGGCGAGGAAGAACCAGCTCGCTGCCCTGGGAGCCGCGACGGCAGCAGGTCTGCCGCTTATAGTCGTCGGGCCTGCGAAAGACGCAGCGCTCGCCGAGGAGCTTCGCATACGCGGAGCGCGCCTCGAAGGACACGTCGAGATCGAGCGGCTCGCCGAGCTCTACCGCGGCGCCGCCTGCCTCGTGCAGGCGTCGCGCTTCGAGGGCTTCGGGCTGCCGGTGCTGGAGGCCATGGCTTCGGGAACGCCTGTCGTCGCCGTCCGCGAGCCCGCTCTGCAGGAGGTTGCGGGCGATGCAGCCGTCTTCGTCGCGGAGGGCGGGTTGGCAGATGGGATCCGACAGGCGTTGCGCGAGCGCGAGCGGCTCTCCGCTGCAGGGCTCGGGCGCGCCCGAGCGTTCAGCTGGCATGCGACCGCTGAGCGGACACTCGCCGTCTACCGGGAGATACTCGGAGCATGAAGGTCTCCGCCGTGGTCGTCTCTCACGGGCACGCGGCCGAGCTCGAGACCTCGC
>JACCUU010000068.1 GCA_013811645.1 Actinomycetota bacterium
CGATGTGCGAGATGTGCGAGTACGGCAGAACCACCAGCCGATCGTCGCGTGTGGAAAGCCTCGTCCCGGTCTCGATCGCGCTGATATGCAGAGTATCGAGCCGCTCTCCGCTGAGCGTCACGACCTCGACGCGCACGCCTTCATCGCCGTGGTCTTGGCGGAACCGTTGAACCAACTCAGCGAATTCTCTGCCGAAGAAGTTCATGTCGAACACGCCGGGCGCGACGCTAACAGAAGGGCTCGTCTGTGCCCCCACACGCGGCAGTTCGGCCGTTCGACCATCTGGAGCGCGGACCTTGACCGCGCGTCCTCGTACTTTGCGTACCCCGGTGCATACACGTGACTAAAACTGCCGATTGGCAGGGACGTTCGAGTCCAGGCGGGCCGACTTCGCTCCGAGTATCGATCGCCGGAGCTCTCTACTGCCGAAGCGGGCTCACGATCGAGTGGACGCTTCTCGACAGGCGGCTCATACTCTGGACATCTCGGAAAGCACGACAGCGGGAATCGTCGAGAGCGAGCGCCTGGCGAGGCGCTACTTCGAGCTCTTCGCACAGCATGCGTTCGAGAAGCTGCGTGAGATCGTCCATCCCGACGTCGTTCTCGAGCTGCAGGCGGTGCAGCCGGGCCATGTCGTCCGAGGCCGCGACGAGTTCATACGCTTCGTGGAGCAGGAGTTCGACCGGCACCTCTGGGAAGCGGTTGCCCATGTGTTCGCGCCGCTCGACGAGAACCGCGTCATTGTCGAAGGACGGGTTCGCTGGTTCGATGACGAGAACGTGCTGCGGGACGACCCGAGGGTCTGGGCACTGGAGTTCTCCGATGGACTCCTGCTCCTCTCGGTCCCTGCGAAGAACACGATCGAAGCCGGGTCGATCCTTTCGGCGCGTCACCGAGCCGTACCGTAGGAAAACCAGGCAGAACGACGAGCCTAGTCGTCCTCGAGCAGCGTCTCCTCTGCGACATCCGCCCAGCAGTCCAGGTACCGCAAGACCTTCTCGTCCAACGTCTGCGCGAGAGGGACGTCTTCGACCCACGCGATGGTGTCACCGTCTCCCAAGCGGGTGTTGAGGAACTCCGCCATGGCGTTCGCATCCTCATCGTCGACGAACGCCCACGCCGCCTGGTCACGAGGAGCGAACCGAGGATCGAGGATCACCACGCTGATTGCAGTCACGTTCAAGACCGTATGCGGTCGCCCCCCAAAAGGGTATCCCTCGTGTGAGGGTGCTCACGAGCGTCCACCGCTCTCGCGGCCGAGCGCTACGAGGCCCGCTCGGCGCGCCGACGCCGGTTCCTGAGTGCGGCATCGCGGCGACCGCGCTCGGCAGGCGTGGACTCCGCCTCGAGCGTCGCACGTCGCTTGGCCCATCTGGCACGCTCGGCCTTCGTCATCTCTCGGATCACGAGGTCGCCCGAAGAAACCTGATCGCGGATGTGCTCGAGCTTCGCCTCGCGCGCCTCCTGCTCTCGTTCCCGGCTCGTCTTCGCCACCGTCGAATTCTAGCTTCTCCCTGCAAATCGGCCAGAGGGCACCGTTTGGGAGAGTGGCCCGGGAACAAGCGAAGGCAGACGCGACGTTTTCGTGTCTTATGGAAAGGTTGCCGGGGGCACGAGGAAGTGCGTCGTGCCGGAAGATGGGACACCGCTAGGAGGGTGACTATGACGTTGACGATCGGCGATACGGCACCGGATTTCGCGGCCCACAGCACCGAGGGCGAGATCCGGTTCTACGACTGGATGGGCGACTCGTGGGCGGTGTTGTTCTCGCATCCGAAGGACTTCACACCGGTCTGCACGACCGAGCTCGGGTACATGGCGAAGATGAAGCCCGAGTTCGATCGCCGGAACGTGAAGATCATCGGGCTCTCGGTCGATGCGACGGGCGACCACGAGAAGTGGGCCAAGGACATCGAGGAGACCCAAGGGCACGCGCCCAACTACCCGATCGTCGGGGACGCGGACTTCAAGGTCTCGAAGCTCTACGGGATGCTTCCCGCTGACGTGGAAGGCGACCCGAAGGCGCGAACGCCGGCCGACAATCAGACCGTGCGGAACGTCTTCGTCGTCGGTCCGGACAAGAAGATCAAGCTCATCCTCGTCTACCCAATGACCACGGGCCGTAACTTCGACGAGGTGCTGCGCGTGATCGACTCCCTGCAGCTGACCGCGAAGCACAGGGTGTCGACACCCGTGAACTGGAAGGACGGCGAGGACGTCATGATCACCGGCTCGGTCTCGAACGACGAGGCCAAGGAGTTGTGGCCCGACGGGTGGAAGGAACCGCGCCCGTACATCCGGATCGTGTCGCAGCCGCGCTGACGCGCGCTTTTGGGCCACTGCAACACGCCACAACCGTCGAACGAGAGAGCACCGAACGAAAAAGCAAGGGGCCCGGGTGGGCGGGCCCCTTGTTGTTGTGGCGCAACTTCGGGCCAGGCGGAGGTCGCCTGTGGGGAGAGGAGTCGCGCCGTGGCCGGTATCTCTCCCATGGCCACACGCGTTCGCGGAGTTTTCCAGGCGATTTCCACAGGCCGAAGCGCGGAATTTGGGCAAACTGTCGCGTCGTCTTCCACAGGGGGTGGGGACGGCGTGCGAAGGCGACTTCGCGGAAACGCGCGGCTACACTCCGACGGTGGCGGAGTACGGCACACTGAGAGTCAAGACGGGCTTGGCCGAGATGCTGAAAGGCGGCGTCATCATGGACGTCGTCGATGCAGATCAGGCCCGGATCGCCGAGGAGGCTGGCGCGTGCGCGGTCATGGCGCTCGAACGCGTTCCGGCGGACATCCGCCGCGACGGAGGTGTGGCGCGCATGTCGGACCCGCAGCGGATCCGCGAGATCCAGGAAGCGGTCTCGATCCCGGTCATGGCCAAGTGCCGCATCGGGCACTTCGCGGAGGCGCAGATTCTGCAGGAGCTCGAGGTCGATTACATCGACGAGTCGGAGGTGCTGACCCCGGCCGATGTCGAGCACCATGTCGACAAGTGGCTCTACACGGTGCCCTTCGTCTGCGGGGCGACCAACCTCGGCGAGGCGCTCCGTCGCATCTCCGAGGGCGCCGCGATGATCCGCACGAAGGGCGAGGCCGGCACCGGTGACATCGTCAACGCGGTGACGCACATGCGCGCGGTCTTCGGAGCCATTCGCAGCCTGCAGGCGCTTCGCGGCGATGAGCTGCACGCGGCCGCAAAGGACCATCGAGCGCCGTTCGAGCTCATCCGCTGGGTCGCCGAGAACGGCCGGCTGCCGGTCGTGACCTTCACGGCGGGCGGTATCGCAACTCCGGCCGATGCGTCGCTCTGCATGCAGCTCGGCGCGGACGGGGTCTTCGTCGGCTCCGGCATCTTCAAGTCCGGCCGCGATCCTCTGGACGATCGCGACGGCTGGGCGGACGATGTCGCGCGCCGCGCGCGGGCGATCGTGGAGGCGACGACCCACTTCGAGGATGCAAAGGTGCTCGCCGACGTCTCTTCGGGTCTCGGCCAGCCGATGGTCGGCATCTCCGCGAGCACGCTTCCGGACGACGAGCGGCTCGAAGTTCGCGGCTGGTAGTTCGGCGATGAACGGCTCGCTGCGGATCGGGGTGCTCGCTCTGCAGGGAGCTTTCCGCGAGCACGTGCAGATGCTCGAGGGCCTCGGAGCCGAGGTGGTCGAGGTGCGTCTCCCGGAGGAGCTCGCTGGGCTCGACGGGCTGGTGATCCCGGGCGGGGAGTCGACGACCATCATGCGACTCGCGCATAGCTACGGCCTCGCCGAGGCGATCCGCGCCTTCCAGGGAGCCATCTTCGGCACCTGCGCGGGGATGATCGTGCTCGACCGCGACCATCTCGGGCTCGCCGACCTCGAGGTCGAACGGAACGCCTACGGGCGCCAGGTTCGAAGCTTCGAGGCGGACGTCGAGCTTGCAGGAGAGAAGAGGCCCCTGCACGGGGTGTTCATTCGGTCACCACGCATCCACGACGCGGGTGCAGGCGTGGAGGTATTGGGCGAACTCGACGGCGAGCCGGTGCTGGTGCGCGAAGGGCGCCTGCTCTTGGCCTCGTTCCACCCGGAGCTGACGGACGACTCTCGAGTCCACGAGCTGTTCTTGGAGATGGTCGAGCACACCTCGAGACCGGTGTCAGGCTTGAGCCTGATCCCCACGCACTGAGATGTCGGGGCATAGCAAGTGGAGCTCGATCAAGCACAAGAAAGGCGCTGCGGACGCCAAGCGCGGCAAGCTCTTCTCGAAGCTCTCGCGCGCGATCATCGTGGCGGCACGAGAGGGCGGTCCCGACCCGGGTGCGAACCTCGCTCTGCAGAACGCCATCGAGAAGGCGCGCTCGTACTCGATGCCGAAGGACAACATCGAGCGTGCGATCGCGAAGGGATCGGGCGCGGACACCGAGGGCACGAGCTTCGACACCGTCGTCTACGAGGGCTACGGGCCCGAGGGGGTGGCGGTGCTCGTCGAGGCGTTGACGGACAACCGCAACCGTACAGCCTCGGATGTTCGGCACGCGTTCTCGAAGCACGGAGGCAATCTCGGGACGACGGGAGCCGTCGCGTGGCAGTTCGAGCGAAAGGGAGTCGTGCTCGCTGCTGCCGAGGGCGTCGACGAGGAGGAGCTCCTGCTCGCGGTTGCCGACGCCGGGGCCGACGACGTCGAGCTGGACGGCGCGAGCTTTGTGATCTCCGGCCCTCCGGAGTCGTTGACCCCGGTTCGAGAGGCCGTGGAGGCAGCCGGGTTCACGGTCGAGTCGGCGGAGCTGGCGATGGTTCCCAAGGCGACCGTCGAGATCGCGGACGAGGCGATCGCCCGCAAGGTGCTACGCCTCGTCGAAGGGCTCGAGGAGTCCGACGACGTCCAGGACGTCTACGTGAACGTCGACATTCCCGAAGCGGTGCTCGAAGCGGTAGCCTCCTAAGTAGTGGTCTCCCCGAGGAGTACGGCACTGCTTGGCCGGCTGCAAACACATCGCATCGCGTCGGCCTCAGTCGCCCCGATATCTATTGATATCGAGGCTCCCCTGGGTCCTAGCGCTACTCGGTTTTCGCTCGGCCAGCCGCACCGGACTCCCCGGAGAGACCACTAGCGTGCCGGACTCCGTAGCGGTCAACTCCCCAGAAGGCGCGACAGCGGATCGAATCGAGGCGTTGCTCTCGGCACGCCTCTTCCTCGAGCCGCAGCTTGCGGATGAGCGTCTCTACTTCATCTCGAATCTGGCCGGGCACCTGAGCCTGTACGCGATGGATGCCGCCGGAGGCGTTCCCGAGCCGCTCGTTCCGCCGCAGCTCGCTCTCCAGAATCCCGAGCTGATCGAGGGCTACTCGTACCACGTGTTGCCGCGGCTCGGGCAGATCGTGCTGATGATCGACGACGACGGGGACGAG
Source organism: Actinomycetota bacterium (assembly GCA_013811645.1). GTDB lineage: Bacteria > Actinomycetota > Thermoleophilia > Gaiellales > Gaiellaceae > GMQP-bins7. Next base: position 5,378 of record JACCUU010000068.1, read on the forward strand.
AACTACGTGCCGTACGTCATCCCCATCGAGGGCGGTTTCCCGAAGCCGCTTGCCGAAGAAGCTTTTCGTGGACGGCGTTCGAGCCTCCTCGATGTCGATCTCGAGACCTCGACGGCGTACTTCAACGTGCAGTCGCGTGAGGAGTCGATGATGTCCGCGGTCCGTGTCGATCTCGAAACAAGCGCAGTCGAGGCGATCGGGGAGAGCCCTTACGGCGCATTCGTCTTCGCCTGGACGCCCGATCACTCGCGGGTCGTGCTGGGCGACGGGTACACGATCGGTGACATCGTGCTCTACGAGGTCGACGATGCCGGAGCGCGGCTGGTGCTCTACGGCACGCCCTTGGACGAGCGCGAGGAGGGTCGCGACTATCCGTTGTCCGGCCTCGGTTCTGCGCATGGCACGGTGAGCGGCAAGGGAATTCTTGTCACCACGACCGTGTTCGACGATTCCGGCAGCCCTGGCTATCTCGCGCTCGACGATCCGGCTGAGATCCAGCCGGTGACGATCGAAGGACTCGTGCACGAGGGCGCAGGCGAGCTGGAGGCCCTTCAGCATCTCGAGGACAGCCGCTACGCGGCGCAGTACAACATCGACGGCTGCTCCTGGGTCTACGAGACGCTCTTCGACGAGGCCGGCCGGAGCCTGACGGTCGAGCGAGTCCTGGTCGGGGAGGACGAGCTCGCCGGCGGAACGCTGCACGGGTTGCACTACGACGAGGGAAGCGGTGGCTTCGCGTTGTCGTTCTGCACCGCGACCGACCCCACGCAGCTGTACGTGCTCGAGCCCGATGCCGACACCGAGCCGGCGCGTAAGACTCGCGAGCGCGTGCTCGGTCTGGCCCCGGAGCTCCTGTCCGCGGGCGAGGACGCGTCCTTCGACTCGCACGACGGCCTGCGGGTCTCCGCGCGCCTGTATCGCCCGTCTTCGGAGCTCGGCTACGACGGGCCACGCCCCCTCGTCTACTACGTCCATGGCGGGCCGCAGGGTCAGGAACGGCCGAACTTCGCGTGGTTCTCGATGCCGCTCATCCAGATTCTGACGCTCCAGGGATTTGCCGTCTTCGTCCCCAACGCGCGCGGGTCGACCGGCTACGGGCTCGACTACACGAAGCGGGTGGACAAGGACTGGGGAGGGCTTGACCGGCTCGACCATGTGCACGCGATGACCGAGGTCCTGCCGAAGGACGATCTCCTCGACGTGTCACGCGCCGGCGTCGTCGGCCGTTCGTACGGGGGCTATATGACGCTGACCCTCGCAGGGCGGCATCCCGACCTCTGGCGTGGCGCGGTGGACATGTTCGGGCCCTACGACCTGGTCACCTTCTCGCAGCGGATCCCGGAGACGTGGAAGCCGTACTTCGCGCTCGTTCTCGGGGATCCCGAGAAGGACGAGGATCGCGAGTTCCTCGTCGAGCGCTCGCCGAAGACGCACATCGAGAGCATCGCCTGCCCGCTGCTCGTGATCCAGGGGAAGAACGATCCGCGTGTCGTCGAGCAGGAGTCACACGACCTCGTGGAAGGGCTCCGGGAAGGCGGAAAGGACGTCGACTATCTCGTCTTCGAGGACGAGGGCCACGACGTCTTGAAGCTGCCGAACCGGGTTCGCTGCTACGACGCGATCGTCGGTTTCTTCTCCGAGCATCTCTCGTAACGGGTTGCTAGGGTCGTCGTCAATGCGCTGGTTGACGATCGTCGTGGCTCTCTCGGCGTTTCTGCTGGTCGGCGCAGGTTGCGGTGGAGACGACCAAGCGGCGAGCGACACCGCCACGTTCACCGATACGACCACCGACGAGACGACGACGGACGACGCGACCACCGACGACGACCTCGGAGATCTCGCCTCGGGAGAGTGCGCCGACCTCGTCGAGTCCGGCCAACGACTGAGCCAGGCGCTTGGCGCCGGGAATCTGACCGACGAAGACTTGGACGACGTGTCTCGGTTCTTCGACGAGTTCGCGGACAGCGCACCAGAGGAGATCCGCGCCGACTTCCAGGTTCTGGCCGAGGCCTGGGAGGTGTACGCAGAGGTCCTCCCGGATCTTCAGGTCGAGCCGGGCGAAACCCCGGATCCGGAAGCGCTCGCGAACCTGCAGCAGGCGACCGCTTCGATCGACCAGGAGGAATTCGCGGCGGCGTCCGAGCGAATCAACGCCTGGACGACCGAGAACTGCTGACGCAGGCACGCGTACTCCGAAGTCTCGCCCTCGGCGGGGGAGAACGTCCGAAGGCCTGAATACCTTTCTTCCGTGAAGGTACTCGGCATCGACCCAGGGACGGCTGCATGCGGGTACGGGATCGTCCACGGAAGCGACGGCCGCCTCCGGGCGGT
>JACCUU010000105.1 GCA_013811645.1 Actinomycetota bacterium
CCGCCGCAGACCCGGCCGCCGTACCGCCCTGGGCCACCAGCGCCGCGACCGGCTCCGGGGTGCGGTTGTGTCCGACGACACGGTGGCCGTCGTCGAGCAGGCGACGCGCGATGTTTCCGCCCATCCGACCGAGGCCGATGATTCCGAGCTCGAGCGGTTTCTCAGTTGCCACGTGCGCTCCTTTCCGCGAGCATCCTGTCCGTGCGACACGTTACGCGGCGAGAATGGCCCACGTGAGCGAGACGGCAGACGCGCTCGTCGTCTTTGGCATCACGGGCGACCTCGCGCGCAGAATGACCATTCCCGCGCTCTATCGCCTGACCGAGCAAGGGCTGCTGACGTGCTCGGTGATCGGGGTGGGACGTCGGGCCCTGCGCGACGACGAGCTTGCCGAGCAGGCGCGAGCGTCGGTGACCGAGGACCTCGACGACGTCGACGAGAAGGTCCTCGCTGATCTGCTGTCCCGTCTCAAGTACATCGGGGGCGATGCGGAGGACGGCTCACTCTACGATCGGCTGCGCGAGGAGCTAGGCGACGCTGCGGCACCCGTCTTCTACCTTGCCACCCCGCCCTCGATGTTCCTCGAGGTGGCCGAGGAGCTCGCGGCCGCGGGGCTCGCGGATAACGCCCGCCTCGTCGTCGAGAAGCCGTTCGGCTCCGATCTGGCCTCGGCACGGGAGCTGAACGAGCGCCTGACGGCGATCTTTCCCGAAGACCGGCTGTACCGCATCGACCACTTCCTCGGGAAGGAGCCCGTCCAGGACATCATCTATCTGCGCTTCGCGAATGCGCTCTTCGAGCCCGTCTGGAGTCGGGAGGACGTCGACTCGATCCAGATCACGCTCGCCGAGGACTTCGGAGTCGAGGGGAGAGGCTCGTTCTACGACAACGTCGGAGCGATCCGTGACGTCGTTCAGAACCACCTCCTCCAGGTTCTCGCGCTCGCCGCGATGGAGCCTCCTTCGGGCGGCGAGGATGCGATCCCCCGGCGCCGTCTCGATGTCTTCCGGGCGATGCCCGCGATCAATCCCGACAACGCGGTGCTCGGACAGTACGAGGGGTATCGAGAGATCGAAGGCGTGGCTTCGAAGTCCGAGACCGAGACCTTCGTCGCGCTGCGCCTCGAGATCGAGAACTGGCGCTGGTCCGGCATTCCGATCTTCATCCGGGCCGGCAAGGCGCTGCCGGTCTCTGCGACCGAGGTCGTCGTCCGCCTGCAGCGGGTGCCGCAGCTCAGGTGGGGCTCGCACCGGCTGCGCACGCCCGGAAACGACGACATCGTCCTCCGCGTCGGCCGAAACGCCGGGGTCACGATCGGAATCCGGGCGAAGACCCCCGGCAAAGAGGTCTCCCAGCCGGTTTCGCTCGATCTCCACTTCAACGAAGAGCTCGGCGAGCCGCCCGAGCCGTACGAGCGCCTGCTCGCCGACGCCTTGCGCGGCGACAGCACGCTCTTTCCTCGCTGGGACGTCATCGAGGAGACGTGGCGCATCGTCCAGCCGTTGCTCGACGCACCGCCGCCCCTCGAGCGGTATGCCCCCGGGTCGTGGGGCCCTGCGAGCGCCGATCTCCTGGCTGCCCAGAACGGGGGGTGGCGCGTCCCCGGATCTGGCGGCTAGCCCGGCTCGATCCGCTCGACCTCATCTCCGCGGCCGACCAGTATCTCGGACACGAGCTCGGGGGCGAAGAGGCCGTGCTCGACAACGCCGGGTGTCGTGTCGAGGCGTCCTGCAAGCTCGGCAGGGTCGTCGACCGGGCCGAGCCAGTCCGCCAGCACGCCTTCGTCGGGGGTCGCCGGCGCGCTTCGGATGCGCGCGTCACCGAGACGCTCGAGGGTCGCGGCCAGCCCGAACGCGTGGAGCTCGAGCGGTATCGGAGGCCCGATCTCGTCGACGACCTTGTCCGACGAGACGATGACGACGAAGCGCTCGGCCGCAGCCGCGACGATCTTCTCTCGCGTGTGAGCGCCGCCACCTCCCTTCACGATCCAGCCGTCGCCTGCGACCTGGTCGGCGCCGTCGACCGCGATGTCCAGCCGCGCCAGTTTGTCGGTCGAGTCGAACGGCTCGAGACGCAGGCCGAGCTTGCGTGCTTCAGCTTCGGTCGCCGGCGAGGTCGCGACGCACACGAGCTCGAGTTCGCGTGCAGCGAGCGCGGCGAGGAAGTACCCAGCGGTCGATCCCGTTCCGAGGCCCACCGTCATCCCGTCGGCTAGGAGCGCCGCCGCAGCCTCGGCGGCGAGCCGTTTCTCGAGCTCGAAGTCGGTGCTCACGTCGAGGGCAACCTACAACGGACCTGGGGTCGGGCTTCGGGCTGACCCCTACCCGTTTTCCATTACCGTGCGACCGGCGATGGCATGGAGCGACTGGGCAGGTGAGGTCGAGGTCGAGCCGTCGATCTATGCGGCGGACTTCGCTCGCCTGGGTGAGCAGCTCGGCGCGCTGGTGGAAGCCGGAGCCAGGGTCTTCCACTTCGACGCCGGTGACGGCCACTTCATCCCCGAGATCACCATCGGCCCCGTCGTCATCGCTTCGATCTCGCCGCTGGTGCATGCCTGGGGCGCTGCGCTCGACTGCCATCTGATGGTCGAGGAGCCGGAGCGTCACTTCGCTTCCGTCGCCGAGGCCGGAGGCGACAGCGTCACCTTCCACGCGGAGACCTGCGCAGACCCGGCGAGAGCGATCGCCGCCGCGCGCGCGCTCGGTCTCGGGGTGGGAGTCGCGTTCAGTCCCGACACCTCGGTCGAGGAGGCCGCGGCGGCGGCCGAGGGCGCCGACCTCGTCCTCTGCATGTCGATCCACCCTGGCTACTCGGGCCAGTCGTTCATGCCGGAGGCGGCAGCGCGTATCGCGCGGCTCAGGGTTCTCGTGCCGGAGGAGACCCGCGTGCAGGTCGACGGTGGCATCAACGGGGACACGGTCGGCCTTGCAAGAGACGCGGGCGCCGACCTCCTGGTGGCGGGGAGCGCGGTCTTCTGGCACGACGATCCCGCGCGGGCATACAGGAAGCTCTCGGAGTCAGTTCGGGAACCCGCTCGTGGCTGAGCCTCTCGTCGAGTCCGCCGTCTGGCGCCGGCTCCAGTGGCATCGCGGGGAGGTGGAAGCTCTGCATCTTCGCGGCGTGTTCGAGTCCGATCCAACACGCGGAGAACGGCTGACGGCTGAAGCGGCCGGACTCCATCTCGACTACTCGAAGCATCGACTCACGGACGACACACTCCAGCTCCTACGGCGGCTGGCAACCGAGCGAGAGCTCCCGGAAAAGGTGCGGGCAATGTTTCGCGGCGAGCCGGTGAACACCTCGGAAGGCCGGCCGGCGCTGCATGTCGCGCTGCGGATGCCGCGGTTTCGATCGCTCGTCGTGGACGGGGTGGACGTGGTGAAGGGGGTGCACTCGGAGCTCGACCGGATGTCCGCGTTTGCGGATCGCGTGCGAAGCGGGGAGTGGGTAGGGGCGACCGGCCGGCGAATCAGCGCAGTCGTCAACATCGGGATCGGCGGCAGCGATCTCGGTCCCGCGATGGCCTACGAGGCGCTCGAGCCCTACGCGTCGCGGGAGCTCACAGCGCGCTTCGTCTCGAACGTCGATCCCGCCGATCTCGCCGGTGCGCTGACCGGTCTCGAGCCTGGCGAGACGCTCTTCGTGGTCGTCTCGAAGACGATGTCCACGATCGAGACGATCGAGAACGCGCGAGCTTCGAGGGAGTGGCTCGTCAGCGCGCTCGGGGCCGGAGCCGACCTCACCCCGCACTTCGTCGGCGTCGCTGGAGACCCCGAAGCCGGCGAGCGCATCGGCATCCCGTCCGAGAACATGTACCGCATCTGGGACTGGGTCGGGGGCAGGACGTCGCTCTGCTCTGCGGTCGGCCTCTCGCTCCTCGTCACGCTTGGCGAGGAGAGCTTTCGCTCGCTGCTGAACGGCTCCCAGGCGATGGACGACCATTTCGCGAACACCGCGCTCGGTGGCAACCTTCCGGTGATCTGCGGTCTGCTCGCCGTTTGGTACCGCAATTTCATGGGTGCGGAGACGACTGCGGTCGTGCCCTACAGCGACGCGCTTCGCTTGTTCCCCGCCTACCTTCAGCAGCTTTGGATGGAGTCGAACGGGAAGTCGGTCACGACGTCAGGCGAGCCTGCCGAGGTCGACTCCGGCTCCGTTCTCTGGGGAGGGTCGGGCACGAATGCCCAGCACGCCTTCTTCCAGCTGCTCCACCAGGGAACGGCGCTGATCCCCGTCGACCTGATCGGCTTCGCGCAATCGGCGGAGGATTCCGCGGAACGCCACGACCTGCTCGCGGCGAATCTCCTCGCGCAGGCGGAGGCGCTCGCCTTCGGACGGACGGCCGACGAGCTGGAGGACGCGGGCGCTCCGGAGGCAACGATCCCCCATCGTGTGATGCCGGGTAACCGGCCGAGCTCGGTGCTCCTTGCCGAGCGGCTGACCCCCGCGACGCTGGGCGCGCTCGTCGCGCTCTACGAGCACAGCGTGTTCACCCAGGCCGCGATCTGGGGGATCAATCCCTTCGACCAGTGGGGCGTCGAGCTGGGGAAGGAGCTCGCCTCACGGATCGCGCCAGAGCTTGCGGCCGGCTGGAAGCACGAGCTCCACCACGACTCGTCCACGAATGCCTTGATCCACCGCTACCGGGCTTTGCGAGATGGCCGGTAGCTCGTTGGAGCTGCGCAGTCCCGCGGGCGCCTTCCGAGATATCGAGGCGTGGCTCGAGGAGCATGGATTCTTCGCACCAGGCGGCCAGGAGCTCGTGGCAGACCTCTATCTCGGCTATGGGCTCTCCCAGACGATCCGCCGCACGCGCCAACCGCCTCCGCCGGAGCCGTGCCCGAACCTCCCGCTCGCGGCATGTGACGTCCGAGTGGATCGCTACGTTGTCGCACATGGCAACGACGATGCACGCCGACGTGTGGGAGCCTGGATGGGAGATTGGAGTGCTGCCGAGTACGGGGCCGCTGTCACGCACGTACGGGATGCGATCGCGCGGGGCGACGTCTACCAGGTCAATCTCGTCCAGCACCTCGCAGCGTCGTTCGCGGGCTCCGCCCTTTCGCTCGCGGCAGCGCTCGCGCCGCTGTCGCCGCTCCATGCCGCTCCGTTCGTCGGCGAGACGTGGGCGATCGTCTCCGCCTCTCCCGAGCTCTTCCTGGCCCGGCGCGGCCGCCGAATCTGGACGAAGCCGATCAAGGGCACGCGCCCGCTTGGGGCGGCGGCGGAGCTCGGCCGGTCGGCGAAGGACGCGGCGGAGCACGTGATGATCGTCGATCTCGAGCGGAACGACCTCTCGCGGGTCTGCGAGCCGGGAACTGTTCGCTGGCCCGAGCTGATGAAGACCCAGCGGCTCGCTGGTGTCGAGCACATGGTGTCGACGGTCGAGGGAACGCTGCGTGAGGACGTCGGGCTCGCGGAGATCCTCGAGGTGACGTTCCCGGGCGGGTCGGTGACCGGCGCGCCCAAGATCGCCGCGGTCGATCTGATCGCGGAGCTCGAGCCGGTGGGACGCGGCGCCTCGATGGGGGCACTTGGCCGGGTGTATGGCAACGGTGACTTCGATCTCGCGCTCACGATTCGGACGTTTGCGATCGCGGAAGGCCGGATCCACCTCTGGGTCGGCGGTGGCGTGGTCTGGGACTCGAATCCGGCAGCAGAGGTGGAGGAGTCGTGGACGAAGGCGCGGCCGCTCCTCGAAGCGCTCGGATCCACCGAGCAAGCCCTCACCGGGATGCGGGGATGAGCCCCCTCGCGCTCGCGGTCTCCGGTCGCGGTCTCGTCGATCCAGCCGAGCCTGTGATTCGCGCGGACGACGAAGGGCTGCTCCGTGGGCGCGCAGCTTTCGAGACGCTGCGTGTCTACGGTGGCCGCCCCTTTCGGCTGGAGGCGCATCTCGAACGGCTGGCTGCGTCTTCCAGGAGCATCGGCCTGCCTGCGGTCGATCTCGAGGAGCTCGAGGAGCTCGTCTCGCTCGTCCTCGACCGAGCGGGCACGGGTGACACCGCGCTGCGCTTGGTGTGGACCGGCGGGCCTGCGGGCGGACCTCCGGCCGGGCTCGCGCTCCTGAGCGAGATCCCCACCTGGATCGAGGAGCTTCGCCCACGCGGTGCTCGGGCTGTGTCGCTGCTCGGAATCCGCGCAGCCGTGCCGTGGTTGCTCCCGGGCGTCAAGTCCACGAGCTACGCGGTGAACATGGCGGCCGAGGCGGAGGCGAAGAGGCGTGGGGTCGAGGAGGCGATCTTCGTCGACGCCGACGACATCGTGCTGGAGGGGACCGTGACGAACATCTGGTGGAGGAAGGAGGAAACGCTGTATACGCCGTCGCTCGAGCTCGGCATCCTCGCGGGTGTCACCCGCGCGACGCTGATCGAGCTCGCTCCGTCCTCGGGCTATCGGGTCGACGAGGACGCGTACCCACTCGACGACGTCCTGGGCGCGGACGAGGCATTCACGTCGTCGTCGATACGCGAGATCATGCCGTTGGTCGAGATCGACGGCCGGCGGCTCGTTCGCGGTCCAGCGGCGGACCGATTGCAGGAGGCGCTGCGCGAGCTCGCAGCTACCCTCTGAGCAATGGAGAAGGAAAACGTTCGGCTCGGCGGGATGGCTCTTCAGAATGGCGTACTCGTTCACGGCCCCACCTCGTGGGGAGCGGCGGTGCGTGGCAAGGACGGCGTTCTGCACGTTGCGTCGGGAAAGAAGCCGCGGTTTGGGGAATCCGTCGACGCACCGGTGCTGCGCGGTCCGCTGCGGCTCGCGGAAGCGTTCGCCCTTCTCCCCGTCGTGCACCGCGCGCTTCCTCAGGCCCGTTTTCCGTTCGCCCGGCCGCCCGTCATCGGATCGATCGTCGCATCGTCCGTGGTAGCCCGAGCCCTGCGCAGGTCGACCCTGTCGGCGGGCGGAAAGGAGCTCGCGGCGGGAGCGGTGAGCCTGTTGCCAGCCGCCCTCGCGCTCCGCGGATCGGGCCTCGCCGAGTATCACGGCGCCGAGCACGTCTCGATCGGGACGTACGAGAACGACGGAGAGCGCGCGCCCAAGGAGCATCCACGTTGCGGCTCGCAGCTGATCGGGCCGATGCTCGTCTCCTCGCTCGCGGCGAATGTGGCTGCCGCCAGGGCACCCGCGGCCGCGCGCGGTCTCGCACGTCTCGTGGGGACGACAGCGGCGATCGGCGCTTCGGTGGAGGTCTTTGCCTGGATGGCGCGGAATCCCGAAAACCGGATCGCCCGTGCGCTGGCGCGGCCTGGGTTCGAGCTCCAGCGGCGCTTCTCGACGGCCGAGCCCTCGGATGCTCAGGTCGAGGTCGCGGACGCCGCGCGCGACGCCTGTCTCGCCCTCGAGCGTTAGAGGCTTGATGTAAAATTCACGGCGGACCGGTTGATGGCCACGACACGGCGCTGGATCGCCATCCTCCTTCATCGCACAGGCTTACCGGCCTGCACGACGAGTGAGTGCGGCGCCCGGCTTGGTCGTGACCGCCCCCGGCCGCGCGTCAATTTCACATCAAGCTTCTAGGCCGTGCCCCGCACGCGCTCGGCGCTCGCTCTCCTCGTCGGGGGGGTCCTTCTCGTCGGCGGGAGCGCGCGTGGCAGCCAGGCCACGGCTCCAGTGGGCGCTCAGGGCTCTTCCTTCGCCACGCAACCGGCGGCGGTCGGCGAGCTGCCGCTCTCGAGTCAGGTGGGTCGCCTCGTCGTGCTGCGCTTCGCGGGCACCTCGGCGCCCGCGTACGTCCGTGAAATCCTGCGCGATGGCAGAGCGGCCGGGGCGATCCTGTTTCGCGACAACGTGATCGACCCGGCGCAGACGAAGGCGCTCACGTCGCAGCTCCGTCATGGCGCGCAGAGCACACCGCTGATCTGCGTCGACCAGGAAGGCGGTGCGATCCGGATCCTGCCCTGGCTTGGCCCGATGCGTTCAGCGTCCCAGCAAGGAGCGGCCGGCACGGAGCGAACGGATGCGAAGGCGGCAGCCCGTGGCCTGCGAGTGGCCGGGATCAACGTCTCGCTGGCGCCGGTCGCCGACGTGGCGAGCGTTCCGGGCGCGGCGCTGTCGTCGCGAGCGTTCTCGACCGACTTCGGTCGAGCGGCTGGCTCCGTGGCCGCCGCCGTCCGCGGCTGGCGTGACGGGCGCGTCGCGCCGACGGTGAAGCACTTCCCCGGCATCGGCGGCGCTCGAGTCAATACCGACCACGGCAGCGTGACGATCGCTCGCAGCGCGACACAGCTACGCCGCCAGGATCTGCAGCCGTTCCGTCGTGCGATCGCAGCTGACGTGCCGCTCGTCATGGTCGGCCACGCGCGGTATCCCGCCGTCGATCGCTCCCGCATCGCGTCGCAGTCGAACGCAGTGATCGAAGGGCTCCTGCGCGCCGAGCTCGGTTTCCGTGGAGTCGTCATCACCGACTCCACCGAGGCCGCCGCCGTCCTCGCGGTCACTGGGGTCGCGCAGGCGGCAGTGCGGAACGTGCGAGCGGGCGTGGACATCGTCTTGACCACGGGCCGCGGCTCGTACATCCAGGTCTATCGAGCCCTGCTCGCCGAGGCGAAGCGCGATCCGGTTTTTCGCGCCCGCGTACGAGAGTCGGCGGCGCGCGTGCTCGCGTTGCAACAGAAGCTCGGGTGACTGTCACCCTCTTCGACGGAGACTTGCCCGACGCTTGAGGCTGCACAGCGCGCTGCCGATACGGGGTGAGGTGGGTGACTTCGAAAACGCGCTGCTTACGTGGCTTCCGATCATTTTTTTCGGGGTCGTCATCGTCCTCCTGGTCTGGACGATCCGCTTCATGCCGCGCGCGAAACCGGCACGCGTGGTCAAGGGCTCGCAGGTCGAGGTGTCATGGAGCGACGTGGCCGGGCTCGACGAGGCCAAGGGAGAGCTCCAGGAGGTCGTCGAGTTCCTGCGCGACCGCAAGCGCTTCGAGCGGCTGGGCGCGCGCGTGCCTCGAGGGATCCTGCTCCACGGCCCGCCCGGCACGGGCAAGACGTTGCTCGCCAAAGCGGTCGCCAGCGCGTCCGGCGCGAACTTCTACTCCCAGAGCGCGTCGTCCTTCGTCGAGATGTTCGCCGGTCTCGGCGCCGCCAGAATCCGCAAGCTCTTCGAGGAGGCGCGCAAGAACGCGCCTGCGATCATCTTCATCGACGAGCTCGACGCAGTTGGTACCGCTCGCGCGGGCGGCTCTGTCCATCGCGAGCACGATCAGACCTTGAACCAGCTGCTCGTCGAGCTCGACGGTTTCGGCTCGCGGGACGAGGTCGTCGTCATGGCCGCCTCGAACCGGCTGCAGGATCTCGATCCCGCACTTCTTCGCCCCGGACGCTTCGATCGCCAGGTGCTCGTCTCTCCACCCGACGTTTCCGGCCGCCAGTCGATCCTCGCGGTGCATACGCGCGACAAACCGCTCGCGGCCGACGTCGATCTCGCGCACGTCGCCAAGCAGACGGCAGGGCTGACCGGCGCGGATCTCGCGAACCTGTGCAACGAGGCGGCCATCTTCGCCGGGCGAAGCGGCGCCCAGTACATCCGTCAAACCGACTTCGACGCGGCGATGGAGCGAATCGTGGGCGGTCTCCAGCAGCGGCGGGTCGTGTCGGAGAAGGAGAAGCGGATCCTCGCGTACCACGAGGCGGGCCACGCGGTGATGTCACATCTCACGGGCGAGCTCTTCCCCGTCCAGAAGGCGACGATCGTGTCGCGCGGGGAGGCCCTCGGGTACACGCTGAACCTGCCTGCCGAGGATCGCTACCTCCACACACGCGAGGAGTTCGTCGACCTGATGATGGTGTTCCTGGCCGGCCGCGCGGCGGAGCAGGTCGTCTTCGGGCGCATCACCAACGGCGCAGCCAACGATCTCGAGCGCGT
>JACCUU010000161.1 GCA_013811645.1 Actinomycetota bacterium
GGGAGGGGCCGGGCTCGCCGGCGCGCTCGCCTACGGCGCTCTCGGCCACCGGCTGCCGCGACGGCTCGTCTTCGTATGTTGCTTCTCGGTCCTACCCGTCATGTATCTCGCTCTCGCGACGTTGCCGCCTTTTCCCGCAGCGCTTACCGCGCTCGCCATCGTCGGCTTCGCAGCCGGCCCGCTCAATCCCCTTCTGCTCACAGTCTCCTCCGAGGTCGTGCCCACTCGGCTGCGGGGACGCGTTTTCGGCGCGACGAGGGCCGGCGCCTGGGCGTCGATCCCACTCGGAATCCTGCTCGGCGGCGTCGCCGTCGAGACGCTCGGTGTTGCCGCCACGCTCCTCGTCATCGGACTCTGCTACCTGGCAGTCACGAGCTTCGGGTTCTTCAACCCCGCGTTCCGCGAGATGGACCGTCGCCCGGAGGACGCTGCAGTTAGAGACGGATGATCGAAAGCAGTTATTCCTGGGGAAGGACGAAGCGCCCGTCGTCGGCCTCGTTGTTCTGCGCCCAGATTGCGATGATGTCCGCCCGCAGCTGCCCGAAGCGCTCGCCCAGCATCTGCCTCGCGGTCACCAATGGCCCGAAGCGATCCATGAAGAAGTCTGCGAAAGCCTTCGATCGACTCCCATTCGATCGTTGCGGAGCGGCGCTCGAACTCGATGTCCGTCGCGGCCGAGCCGAACATCGCGAACGTGATCCTCCGTCCCCCAGAGAATCGGGCGCGAGGCGAAGTCCGGCGGCGGGGGCATGTACGACCCGCTCGTCCGGAAGACATCGCCAGCCGTTCCTTCCGGCGTCCAGCAGCAGATGGCGATCACCGCACCGTGGTCGCAAACGCGCGCCATCTCGTCCGCCGTCTCTCGATGACGTGGCGCGAACATGTGCCCGAACGTGGAGAAGACGCGGTCGAAGCTTCCGTCCTCGAACGGCAGCTCCTCGGCATCGCCTTCCACCCAGTCGATGTCCACACCCACCTCGGCGGCCTTCGTATGCCCTCCTTCGAGCAGCTCGGGCACGAGATCGAGGCCCGTCACCTGCGCGCCGACACGGGCCGCCGGGAGAGCCGCGTTGCCGGTGCCACAGGCGACGTCGAGCACGCGCATGCCGGCCTCGACACCCGTGCGCGCCACCACGAGCTCTCCCACGTCCTTGATGTACTCGGCACTCCTTCGATCGCGGGGACGGCGGCGGGAGCCTACCGGCCCGGGGGCCTATTCGACGTCGTTCAGCGAGCCGTGAGCTGCGGAAGGAGGCTCTCGCCGCGCATCCTCCCCAGCTCGTCGATACCGAGAATTTCGAGGACGGTCGGCGCGATGTCGAGCAGGTGCGCATCGGCGTGGCCCCGCGGCTCAACGCCCGGGCCGGCGACGATGTAGAGACCGTCCTGCGCGTGGTTCGCGTCGTCGGGGCCTGTGTCGTTCTCGAGCGTCTGGATCCCCTCGTCGCCGCCGATCGTGCCGACGGAGCGCCAGAGCAGGTCTCCGAAGACGACGATGAGGTCGGGCGCGACGCCCTTCGGCTCGCCGTAAAGGTCCTCCGGCTTGTAAGCCTTGGTCGGGATCGGGTTTCCCGCGTCGTCCGGAATCTCGGCGATTCGGCGCGCGAGATCGTCGCGCACCGACTCGTACTCGTCCTGTGGGATCACGCCTTCCGGCTCGCGTCCCTCGACGTTGAGGAAAACGCGCGCGTAGTAGCCGCCTTCGCCCCAGGCCGTCGTCTTGGACCAGTCGACGCCCACGTCTCGAAGCGAGGAGAGGCCCTTCGGCTCGGCGAGCGTGGCAAGCAGGCCTTCGCGGCGGAGCCACTCGTTGATCCGGATCCCGCCGTCGAGGCGTTTCGCGCCGTGGTCGGAGACGATGAAGACGACGGTGTCCTCGTCCGCGTGCTCGAGGAGGCCGGCGATCAGCCCGTCGACGTGGCGGTGGTAGTCGAGGATCGCGTGCTCGTACCGATTCCCCGGCTCGTGCTTTCGGTGCCCCGGATCCATGTACTTCCAGAACCCGTGGTGCATCCGGTCCGGGCCCATCTCGACCATGGCGAAGAACGTCCACGGCTTCGTCTCCGCGAGGTGCTCGGCGAGCTGGAAGCGCCGGTCGGTCATCTCGTAGACCTGGTCCAGCAGGTAGTCCTTGTCGTGGGTTCGGAAGTCCTTCGTGTCGAAGATGTACTCGCCCACGACCCCTTCGATCTCCTCGCGGAGCGAGGCCGGATACGTGTACTTGCTCTCGAGAGACGGCGTGAGGAAGCAGCTGACCATCACTCCGTTCAGCGGCCGCGGAGGGAAGGTCCCGGGGACGCTGAGCACGACCGACGACCCGCCCGCCCGTGTGACGAGATCCCAGAGTCGCGGCTCCCGGATCGCGTCGCTCATGGCGATGAAGCCGCCGTCGTAGGTGTGGTCCGACCGGTTGCGGAAGCCGTAGACGCCGAGGTCGCCGGGCGTCTTCGAGGACATCATGCATGACCAGGCGGGAACGGTGATCGGCGGGATCACCGAGGTCAGGCGACCGTACGAACCGCGCTCCATGAGCCCCGAGAGCGTCGGCAGCTCGTCGCGCCAGCGCTCGAGGACGAGCGAGGGCTCGGCGCAGTCGAGCCCGATCAGCATGACCTTCCGCGGCATCGCGGCAGCGTAACCCGGCGAGAGGGTCAGACCCGTGCGGGTCTGACCCTCAGCGCTCGGCGCCTAGCAGGAGATCGCGGGATTGAACGGGGCGAACACACCGCTCGGATTCGCCTCCGCAACCCAGACATGCAGGTCGTAGTGCCAGGGCATCGTTGGAGTATGGCCCTCCATCGGGCCATCGAACGTCTGGCCGACCACTGCAGGCGCCGGGGTGAAGAAGCCCATTGGAGGTTCTTCTTCGCCGAACCAGGGCCTCGGGCCGGCATCCGTATTGGCCAGCGCGACCTTCCAGTACTCGACGCCGACGAACTCCAGCTTGCCGTTCGACTTCGGCACGTACAGCAGGAGTTCCGGTCGACGCACGTCGATCGCGTCGTCCGCCAGGAGCGCCGGGTTGACGGCGTGGATCCCCATCGTCCCCGCGGGAGACGCAACGCAGGGCTCCCCTTCAACCGTGTAGCCGTCCCTCTCGGCCTGTTTGAAGCTGTGGTACCGCGCAACGGCGGCTCGTACTTCCCGTACTTCGGGAGGCAGCGGGCCGTCACCCGCGGCAGCCGGAGCGATCAGTCCGCCGACCGTCGCCCCCACGACGGTGATGACGCCTGCGGCCGCAACCAGCAGGAGTCGCTTCATGGAATCCCTCCTCTCTCCACCTCCGGGACGAAGGCGGATCCCACCGCGATGGTAAACCCCGGCGTAGCGAAAGCCAAGCTAGGTCCCCGAAAAGGCGGAAGCGAACTCACGCTCGCCCAGTTGCTCGCGGACGACTGCCTCTACCTCCAACGCCAGACTGGGGTCGAAGGTACTGGTCCCAGATCCCGTCTCCTCGAGCAATGCCGCAGCCCGGCCGAGAAGGCGAGCTGCCTCTCGGTAGCGGCCGTTAGCAGCTTCGGTGGCTGCGATCCCCTGCAGCGCGTGCGCCACGTGCTCGCGGAAGCCGATCGCCTCGAAGAGCGTCTCGGCCCTGGCGAAGCGCTCCCGGGCTTCGTCCGTCCCGCCGAGGCGGTACGAGGCAAGGCCGAGATTGAGGAGCGCGATCCCCTCCCCTTCGGCATCTCCGCGAGCGCGGTGATATTCGAGCACGTCGATCCAGAGCGGCACGGCCACTTCGGGCTCGCCCGCGTCGAACGCAACCGCTCCCAGGTTCATCTTCGCCACGAGCTCGTCTCCTTCACGACCGAGAGCCCGTGCCATTGCGCTGCTTAGCTCGAGGTGCGAACGTGCTCGCGCGTGGTCTCCCTCGGACTTTGCGATGAGGCCGAGCACCGTGTGGCAAGCGAGGCTGATGTCCCCGTCGCCGCTGGCGTCGGCGACCTCGAGGCCGAGAGAAGCCAGTTCGGACGCGCGTGCGAGGTCGCCCTGGCTCCAGGCGATGCCCGCGCCACCGCGGCGGGCGTCGGCCAGAAGTCGAGGTTCGACCTCGTCCGCTTGCGCGATCGCCGCCTCGATGCGAAAGCGCCCCTCGGCGAGGTGGCCTCGCAGCCACCAGAAGCGCCAGAGTGCGACAACGAGCCGTAGCTCCAGCTCCGCGTCGTCCGTCGAATGGGCGTGATCGAGCGCCGCCTGCAGGTTGACCCGCTCTTCGTCCAGGACGTTCAGCCATTGACCCTGCTCGGAGCCACGCAGGTCGGCCCCTTCCGCCAGCTCCAGAAAATAGATGGCATGAGCGTCTTCCACCTGCGCTCGGTCTGGGCCGAGGAGCTCCAGAGCGTATTCACGCACCGTCTCGAACATCCGGAGTCGCGGGCGGTCCCCCGCAGATTCCCGTCGCAGCATGCTGCCGTCGACCAGGGCGGCCAGCGCCTCGACGTCGCCGCCGGTGACGGCAAGTGCTGCTTCGAGCGACACGTCGCCCGGGAATACGGAGAGCCGCGCCAGCAGAGCCCGCTCGGTGGGGCTCATGAGCGCGGCGCTCCACTCGAGGGTGTCGCGAAGGGTCTGCTGACGGGCCGGAAGGTCGTGAGGTCCACCTGCCAGCAGGGTCAGGCGCTCGCCGAGCCGGTCATGCAGCTGACCCGGGGTCAACGTGCGCGTCCGCGCGGCTGCCAGCTCGATCGCGAGAGGCAACCCATCGAGGCGGCGACAGATCTCGCGCACGTCGGGATCGTCAGCCGACACGGGCGACTTGGGATCCAGCGCTCGCGCCCGCGCGACGAAGAGGCTGGCCGCAGCGCTTTCGGCGAGCGGCTCGACCGGGAAGACGTGCTCGCCCGACAGGTGCAGGACCCGCCGGCTCGTGACGACGACCGTGAGAAGCGGAGAAGCCTCGATGAGGCGAAGCACTTCTGGGCCTGCTTCCGTCAGCTGCTCGAAGTTGTCGACGACGAGCAGGAGCTCACGTCCCTTCGTCCACTGAGCGAGGGTCTCGGCGAGCGATTCACCTGGTTGCTCACCGACCCGGACTGCCTGAGCGATGGCCGGCAGCACGAGCGAGGGCTCTCGCATTGCCGAGAGATCCGCAAACGCGACCCCGTTCGCGAAGAACCGGCGGCCCTCTGCTGCAAGGGCAAGCGCCAGCCTCGTCTTCCCGCTTCCGCCCGCGCCCACGAGGGTCACCAACCGCACATCCGCGCGCAGGACGAGCTCACGCAACTCGCGGAGCTCACGCTCACGGCCGATCAGCGACGTGAGAGCCGCGGGGAGATCGAAGGCGGCACCCTCGGACGGGGACACCGTTGGCACGAGGGCCGGGTCGTGGCGAAGGATCGCAAGCTCGACCGCTCGGAGGTCGTCGCCCGGCTCGAGGCCCAGCTCGTCCAGAAGATCCTCGCGCGTCTTGCGGAAGACCTCGAGAGCTTCGACCTGACGGCCTACGCGGTAGAGCGCGACCATGGAAATCCCCCGGAGGCGCTCGCGGTGCGGATGCTCGGCGCTGAGCTTCGCCGACTCGGCGAGGACGTCCTCGTGCTCGCCGAGCGCGAGCCTGGCCGCGAGTCGCTCCTCGGTGCAGTCGAGCCGAAGATCCCCGAGCCGGCCGGCTTCGGTAGCCGCAAAGTCCGCGTGCGAGACGTCGACGAGAGCCGGGCCCCGCCAGAGAGCGAGCGCTCGAGTCAGCGTCGCCGCCGCGAGCCTGGCGTTCCCGGACGCCCGTGCCGCGCGCCCATCCCGGAAAAGCTGCTCGAAGCGAGCACTGTCCAGCGAACCCGGAACGATTCGGGCGCGATAACCGGAAGGAACGGTCTCGATCACCGCTCGGCCGAGCTTTCTCCGGAGGTTCGAGACGTACAGCTGGACGAGCTTCGGCGCAGAGGAGGGCGGGTCGTTGCTCCACAGCGCGTCGATGATGCGATCCACCCCGACCGCAGCGTCGGCGTTCAGCAGGAGGTAGACGAGGAGCACACGCTCCTTCGGAGCACCGATCGTGATCGTAGCGCCGTCTCGCTCCGCCTCGAGAGGGCCGAGCACCCGGAACACGGTCGAGCTCATCTCCAAGATGCTATGCCCGGGCTCTACCGATCCTCGACCGACGTGCGCGAACGTCTTCGAAACGCCGACCGAGGAGGCATGCATGTTCCGTTCGATAGTTGGAGTCACCGCAGTCGTCGTGACCGCACTCCTGGCCACGACAGCCTTCGCCGCTCTCCCGACCAAGGGAGCCGTCTATGAAGGAACGCTCTACGCGAGCGGCACC
>JACCUU010000140.1 GCA_013811645.1 Actinomycetota bacterium
AGGCCATGGCAGACGGGATCGTGAGCTTGCGTCGACCACCGACCTTCATGCCCTGAACGCCCGTGTCCCAGCCCGGGATGACTTGACCCTTGCCGAGCTTGAACTCGAACGGTTGGTCGCGGTTCCATGAGGCGTCGAACTCCTCACCCGACGAGAAGGCGACTCCGACGTAGTGCACGACCACCTTGGCGCCGGGGGTTGCCTCGTCTCCGTCGCCGACGGTGATGTCGTCTATGCCGAGCTCGAAGGGGATGTCGCCTTCGGGCTTGTCGAGCTGTGGCCGTACGGGTGGCAAAGCTGGCTCCTGACTTCGGTCGTTCGGACGCGACGCGGCAGCCCAGACGCTATAGGCCCGCGCCCTACGGACCAAGCGATTCGCCGGAGCCCCACTCACGGAGCTTTCGGGGAGCGCGCGGCGTCCTGAAATGATCGCCTCAGCACGTATCTGATCTTTCTCGCCACAAACTCGAGTTCCATTCAGACGTCGAAGTTCGACAAGTGGAACCGCGGCCCATCGGTATCGCATGATGACCGACCAGTGGATCGGGCTCGAACTTCGCCATCTCACCGCGTTACAAGCGATAGCCGATACTGGTTCGTTCAAGGGCGCGGCTGCGCGGTTGGGGTACACGCCCTCGGCCATCAGCCAGCAGATTGCCAGCCTCGAGCGAATCGTCGGCACACGGGTCGTAGCCCGCGAGCACGGCCGGAGAGCGCTCGGCCCCACACAGGCGGGAAGGTCGCTGCTCGGACACATGGCCGCGATCGAGGCGCGCCTGGGCGCGGCCAAGGCCGACATCGACGCGTTCGCCCGGGGAGCGCTTGGCTCGCTCCGAGTCGGAGCTTTCGAGAGCATCCAGAGACGACTGCTCCCGGAAGTGATGCGCCGGTTCCGCGACATGTTTCCGGATGTCGAGATCGAGGTCGCCGAGACGCTTGGCGATTTCGATCTGCTCAGCTCGCTCGAACAAGGCACGCTCGATCTCGCCTTCGCTGTCTTGCCACTGCCGGATGGTCCGTTCGGCGCGACGGTCGTTCTGGACGATCCTTGGGTGCTCGTCATCGAGGCAAGCAGCGACCGCACCGCATTCTCCCGTCTCACCCTTCGTGAGATCGCCGAGCTACCGCTCGTCTGCTGGCACTCGCCTTTGCCGATCGCTCCTGCTCTCGACAGCTTCCGAGCGGCTGGGCTCGAGCCGAACATCGTCCTGCGATCGGACTACAACGAGGTCGTTCAGGGTTTTGCCGCGGCAGGGTTCGGGGTTGCGCTCATGCCCCGTTTGGCCGTCAACCCGTGCGACTGCCGGACCGCGATCGTCGATATCGACGGGCTCTTACCTCCGCGGCGGCTCGCCATTGCGTGGCATCGCGACCGTGCCACGAACGACGCACTCGATGCCTTCGTCTCGCACGTGGCCGAGGTCGCGTCCGAGATAGAAGTCGGTGACGGGCGTCTGGCGCGACCGACTCCCGTCCGCAACATCGCTTTGAGCTAATCGCCTGGGCGCGGTACTCGCGGCGAACCCCACGTTCGTCCAGGGCCGCCCAGGCCGGTTCGGATGCCCTGGACGAACGTCACGGAGGGGCCCGTGACCCTATAGCCACGACTGGATGAGCGAAATTAGAAACAGGAATCACCGGTCACGATTCGCGCACCGCATTTTTCAATCTTCGAGCGGTGAAGCGGCATTGACCCCCGTGAAGAAATGCTAACGACCCACCGAGCCGCGATTTGCGTCTGAATGAGTGACCGAGCACTTGGTAGTGGATCGGTCGCCGCCTGACTGGAAATCAACTTCGGAGGGAGACTCTACATGCGTAAAACTTCCATCGTATTTCTCGGTGGCGTGCTCGCGATCGTCGCGAGCCTCGTCGTCGGACCGCGGCGACGGCGAAGTCGACCGGAGCTAGCGCCGGCACAGTGATCGTCGTCCACGACCAGGAGCCGGGCGGGACGCTCAACAACTTCATCTCCGAGGGGAACGGCTACACCAACGCGCTGGTGATGAATCTCATCCTGGCCGGCGGCGTG
>JACCUU010000143.1 GCA_013811645.1 Actinomycetota bacterium
GGCATCATGTTCTGGATCGAGCCGACCGAGGAGCCGAGCAGCTCGTACACCGGACGCGTCCATTCCGAGTCGCGCTTGGCGAGGTAGTCGTTGGTGGTGACGAGATGCACCCCGCGACCCGCGAGCCCGTTCACGTAGAGGGCCTGCACGGCCACGAACGTCTTCCCTTCGCCCGTCTTCATCTCGGCGATGTCACCCTCGTGAAGGACGATCCCGCCCATCAGCTGCACGTCGAACAGACGGACGCCGATCGTGCGCTTGAAAGCCTCCCGCACCGCGGCGAACGCCTCGAAGATGATGTCCTCGAGCGTCTCTCCGTTCTCGAGCCTCTGCTTGAACTCGGGTGTCTTCGCGGCCAGCTCGGCGTCCGAGAGCGCCTCGAAGTCGGGCTCGAACGTGCCGATGTACACCGCCTGCTCTTGCAGGCGCTTGAGACGCCGTCCCTCGCCCATGCGGAGGACTCGCTCGAACTTGCCGAACGACTGCATGGCCACGGGCCTAGGGTACCGGCTGGGGCTGCGGTCTTCGCCTCGGCTCGTTCGCGTCGGGTCACCAGATCGCTACCACTCCGACACCCAACGCCCGCCAGGCCATTGGTAGCGTCGCCGCGATGGATCCAGATCAGCTCGAGCAGATCCCGTTCTTCGCCGAGCTCACCCTCGACCAGCGCGAGCACGTCGCCGAGGCATGTGCAGAGCTCGAGATCGAGGAGGGAGCGACGCTGCTGCGCGAGGGCGACTTCGGCTACGCCATGTTCGCGATCACATCCGGTGTCGCAGAGGTTCTCCAAAACGGCGTGGTGATCCGAACACTGGGTCCGGGCGATGTCTTCGGCGAGATTGCCGTGCTCTTCAGTGGCCAGCGAACCGCCACCGTCGTCGCCCGAACGCCGTTGAAGCTCGTGACGGTGCTCAACCGCGGCGTGTGGCACCTGGAGCGGGAGGCTCCCGAGGTGGGCGCTGTGCTTCGCGCGAAGATCGCCGAGCATCTGGAGCTTGTTGGCGCAGGATCGCGAAAATCCTTGAAGGCGTCCGCTTTCGCGGCCGCTACGCCGTGTCACTGGTAAGGGTCAGCTCACTGCCGCTACAGCGGCTCGACCTCGACCTCGAAGAGCGAGTCGACGAGCCTCTGAGCCCGGACGACGAACGAGGCGAAGCGCGCGCGGCCGAGTTCCTCCAGCTCTTCGAGCCGTGCCCCTGATGGCATGCCGTCGACGCGGACCAGCAGCCCGTCTGCGTTCAGCACGACCTCGAGGGCATCGCCGTGCGGCGCGCCCGGGAGCTCCAAAGTCTTGATCGCGCGGGCACCGATCGCCCAGAGCTCAGGCCTCCGCCGTGCGACCGCCCGGTACGGAGGCTCGATCGACCCCCGGAAGGGTGCCGCCAGCGGCGTCGGGTCGAAGCTGCCAGGCCCCGACTCCAGGAGAACCCGTCCATCGGGCAGCGCGACGAACTCGACCTCGTCACCGGCGCTACCTGCCGCCTCCACGAGCTTCACGACATCCCACTCGCGCTGACGGGGGATGCCCGTGATGCCGGCCTCCAGCCAGTGCCGGCCCGGATCGAGCGGCATCAGGTGCGAGTCATGCGGCTGCCTCGTCCGCCTTGCCGGGTTCCGCGAGCGCGACATCCTCGAGCGGCGGCGGGACGGTGGCTTTCTTCTGGGCCTCGCGGCGCGGTTCGTGAACCCGCTTGTCGCGGTAGCGCTCGACTTGGCGCTCGAGCTTCTCGACGAGCAGGTCGATCGCGGCCTCGTACGTGAGCGCGGACTCGCGCGCAACGAGGTTCGGCCCCTTCGTGTAGACGATCGCCTCCGCCGAGTGGTCGTCTCGAATCGACGGATTGTGCTCCTTCCACAGGGTGACCTCGACGAGCGTCTGGTCGTAGAGCCGCTTGCCGAGCTTCCCGATGCGCTTCTCGACGTAGGCCTTCACCGAATCGTCGAGGGTGTCGTGCAGAGCCTTGACCTGGAGCCGCATGGGCGCCCCCTTTCGTCGGAACGGCGAGCTCGGTCTCAATCTAACGGACTGCCCTCGCCAAGGTAACCACCTCGACCCGGCGCGCGCCTGCGCGACGCAGTGCGGCCGCGCAAGCGTCCGCGGTTGCGCCCGAGGTGTAGACGTCGTCGACCAGGCACACCGAGCGTGGGACGTCTCCGTGAGCTACGACGCTGCCGCGCACGTTTCGTCGCCGCTCGGCGAGGCCGAGACCGCGCTGGCGCGGAAGAGCTTTCAGCCGCTGCAGGAGATCCGCGGCTGGAAGATGCCAGAGCTCTCCCAGCGCGACCGCCAGCCCTTCAGGGCCGATGGCCCCTCGCTGCCACGCTCGCTCGGGATCGCCGGGAACGTGCACGAGAGTGTCGACGTCGG
>JACCUU010000149.1 GCA_013811645.1 Actinomycetota bacterium
GCCTATACCGGAAAGGACATCACGGTCCTCGAAGGTCTCGAGCCGGTCCGACTTCGACCCGGAATGTACATCGGGTCGACGGGCCCGCGAGGCCTTCACCACCTCGTCTACGAGGTGGTCGACAATGCCGTCGACGAGGCTCTCGCCGGGCGCAACGACTCGGTCGAGGTGACGATCCACCCGGACAACTCGGTGACGGTCTCCGACGCGGGAGCCGGGATCCCCGTCGACGTGATTCCGGAGCAGGGCATGCCCGCACTCACGGTGGTTCTCACCAAGCTCCATGCCGGCGGGAAGTTCGGCGGAGACGGCTACAAGGTCTCCGGCGGCCTCCACGGTGTCGGCGTGTCGGTCGTCAACGCTCTCTCCGAGTGGCTGGTCGCCGAGGTTCGTCGCGACAAGAAGGTCTATCGCCAGGAGTTCGCCCGCGGAGAGCCGACGACGGAGATGATCACGGTCGGAGTCGCAGGCAAGGACGAGTCGGGAACCACGATCTCATTCCTTCCCGATCCAGAGGTGTTCGAGGAGACCGAGTTCGACGCCGCGACGCTCCTGCAGCGCCTGCGCGAGACCGCCTTCCTCACGCGGGGTCTGCGCATCGTCCTCGCGGACGAGCGCGCCGGAGGAAAGACCGAGGAGTTCTACTACGAGGGCGGGATCCGGGACTTCGTCGCGTACGTCAACGAGTCGAAGGACGCGGTGCACAAGCACATCGTCTATCTCGAGGGCGAGAGCGACGACGGCAACCTCGAGGTCGCTCTGCAGTGGAACAGCTCGTACGTCGAGTCCGTGTTCTCCTTCGCCAACAACATCAACACGACGGAGGGTGGAACGCACCTCCAGGGCTTCCGTTCGGCCCTCACCCGCACGCTGAACCAGTACGCGCGCCAGGAAGGTCTCCTGAAGGAGAAGGACGACAACCTCGAAGGCGAGGATGCGCGCGAAGGTCTTGCGGCTGTCATCTCCGTCAAGCTGCGGAACCCGCAGTTCGAGGGTCAGACGAAAACGAAGCTCGGGAACCCCGGGATCGCGGGCCTCGTCGAGCGCATCGTCAACCAGAAGCTTTCCGAGTTCCTCGAGGAGAACCGCACCGAGGCACGCCAGATCGTGCAGAAGGCGATCGCCGCGCGCAACGCTCGCCAGGCGGCCCGCAAGGCGCGCGAGCTCACGCGGCGGAAGAGCGCACTGGAGAACTCGTCGCTCCCCGGGAAGCTGGCGGACTGCACGATCAAGGATCCGGACTCCGCCGAGCTCTTCATCGTCGAGGGCGACTCCGCCGGCGGCTCCGCGAAGCAGGCCCGCGATCGCACGACTCAGGCGATCTTGCCCCTGCGCGGGAAGATCATCAATTCCGAGAAGAACCGCATCAACAAGGTTCTCTCGAACACGGAGATCCAGGCGATGATCACCGCGATCGGGACGGGCTTCGGCGACGAGTTCGACATCGCCAACCTGCGCTACGGCCGCGTGATCGTGATGACGGACGCGGATGTCGACGGCGCCCATATCCGCACGCTCATTCTCACCTTCCTGTACCGGACGATGCCCGAGCTCTTCGAGCGTGGCCACATCTACATCGCCGTCCCGCCGCTCTACCACGTGAAGCTGGGAAGCCGGGGGATGTACTTCGAGAAGGACGCGCAGCTCGAGGACCTGCTGGTTCGCGAACGCGTCAAGGACATGACCGTGACCGCTCGGGGCGCTGTCGAGACGACGCTGACGGAAGCTCGCTGGACGCGCCTCGTCCGTGAGATCGGCAACCTCGAGGCCTGGGCCGCGAAGCTCGAAGCCGAGTTCGGCCCGGCCGCGCGATTTGCGATCTCGCACCGGCTCGTGGAGTCCGAGGCGGGCGGCACGCCTGACGCGGCCGCGCTGATCGCCTCGCTGCCGGCGAACGGCTATGTGCTCACTGTCGAGGAGGAGCTCGGGGAGCTTCTCCACGTTCGCGTCGTCGAAACCGAGACGAGCACCGCTCATCGCGTCGACCTGCCGGTCGCCATGCTGGATTCCTCGACCTACGGAGCCGTTCAGCGTGCGTACGCGAAGATCGTCGACATCGTCGGTCTTCCTCCGTTCACCGTCGCGTTCGGGAACAAGTCCTCGCGTGCCGAGACATTCGACGAACTGCGGCTGAGCTCCCTCGACCTGGCGAAGGAGGGCATGCAGATCAGCCGCTTCAAGGGTCTCGGCGAGATGAACCCGGAGCAGCTCTGGGAGACGACGATGGATCCGACGAAGCGCATGCTGATTCGCGTCGAGGTGGAGGACGCAGCCGCCGCTGACAGGGTCTTCTCGACGTTGATGGGCGACCAGGTCGAGCCGCGACGGCTCTTCATCGAGCAGAACGCAAAGGATGTGAGGTTCCTCGATGTCTGACGTCGTCGAGCCTCTCGGCGCGGGCCGTATCGAGCCGCGCGAGCTCGAGCAGGAGATGCGCTCGAGCTACCTCGACTACGCGATGAGCGTCATCGTCGGCCGCGCGTTGCCCGACGTGCGCGACGGGCTCAAGCCCGTGCACCGGCGGGTGCTCTGGGCGATGCACGACTCGGGGCACCAGCCGAACCGGCCATACGTCAAGTGCGCCCGGGTCACCGGTGATGTCATGGGGAAGTACCACCCTCACGACTCGAGCTCGATCTACGACGCGATCGCACGTCTCGTGCAGTCCTTCTCGCTCCGCTACCCGCTGGTCGACGGTCAGGGCAACTTCGGCTCGATCGACGACGACCCGCCTGCTGCCGAGCGCTACACCGAGTGCCGCCTCGCCAAGCTTGCCACCGAGCTTCTCCGCGACATCGACTCGGACACCGTGGACTTCGGGCCGAACTACGACGAATCGCGAAGAGAGCCGCAGGTTCTCCCCGCCCGTTTTCCGAACCTGCTCGTCAACGGCTCGACGGGGATCGCCGTCGGGATGGCGACGAACATCCCGCCGCACAACCTCGCCGAGACCATCGACGCGGTCGTCGCGCTGATCGACAAGCCGTCAGCGAGCGTGGAAGACCTCATGAAGCATGTCAAGGGGCCTGACTTTCCGACCGGTGGCATCGTCGTGGGCCGCTCGGGGATCCGCGACGCGTACCGAACCGGCCGCGGCCGCGTGATCATGCGCGCACGCGCACACATCGAGGAGCTCCGCGGCGGTAAGAACGCGATCATCGTCACCGAGCTGCCATACGGCGTGAAGAAGGGCGGAGACGGCGGCGTCATCACCAAGATCGCGGCGCTCGTCCGTGAGAAGGTGGTCACGGAGGTGTCCGATCTCCAGGACTACTCGGACAAGACGGGCATGCGGATCCAGATCGAGCTGAAGCGCGAGGCGGTCCCGCAGGTCGCGTTGAACAAGCTCTTCAAGCACACCGCGCTCCAGACGACGTTCGGCTACAACGCCGTCGCTCTCGTCGACGGTGTGCCGCGCACGCTCTCGCTGCTCGAGTTCGTCCGCCACTACCTCGATTTCCAGCGGGAGGTCGTCACCCGCCGTTCGCAGTACGAGCTGCGAAAAGCGCTCGCGCGCGCCCATGTTCTCGAGGGCTATCTCATCGCGCTCGACAACCTGGACGAGGTCATTCAGCTGATTCGCGCGTCCGACGACGCGGACGAGGCCCGGTCAGGACTGATGGAGCGCTTCAGCCTCTCGGAGCTGCAGGCGCAGGCCATCCTGGATCTCCGGCTGCGCGCACTCACCGGGCTCGAACGCAAGCGCGTCGAGGACGAGTACGCAGACCTCCAGGAGCGCATCTCCGAGCTGCGCGCGCTTCTCGGCGACGAATCGCGAATCGCAGCTCTCATCAAGGAGGAGCTGCTCGAGATCAAGGAGATCTACGGGAAGTCCGACGACCGCCGCACGGAGATCG
>JACCUU010000164.1 GCA_013811645.1 Actinomycetota bacterium
AGCGCAGGGTCCCGCAAGGCCGCCAGCTCGGCGATCGCCACACCGTTCGCGAAGAACGGCTGGCTGCCGGCTGCCAAGGCGAACGCCAGCCGGGTCTTTCCGCTGCCGCCCGCGCCGACGAGGGTCACCAGCCGGACGTCCTCGCGCAGCACGAGTGCGCGCAACTCGCGAAGCTCGCGCTCACGACCGATCAACTCCGTGACAGTCGCGGGAAGCTCGGAGCTGACCGCAACGGCCGGCGAGGTGCTCGGTGTGAGCGATGGGTCGTGGCGCAGAATCGCGAGCTCGACCGCTCGGAGATCGTCGCCGGGCTCGAGCCCCAGCTCCTCCAGGAGCTCCTTCCGCGTATCGCGGAAGACCTCGAGCGCTTCCACCTGCCGGCCGGCCCGGTAGAGCGCGACCATGTAGAGGCCGCGCAACCGTTCGCGGTGCGGATGCTGGGAACTGAGCCTCGCCGACTCGGCGACAACGTCCTCATGCTCACCGAGGGAGAGCTGGGCGGCGAGTCGCTCCTCGGCACAGTCGAGTCGAAGCTCCTCGAGCCGCGCAGCTTCGGCAACGGCGAAGTCGTCAAAGGAGACGTCGACCAAGGCCGGGCCTCGCCAGAGAGCGAGCGCTCGGCTCAAGATCGCTACCGCCAACTGCGCGTTACCGGACACCTGCGCCTCGCGACCGTCTCGCAGCAACCGCTCGAAGCGCACGCAGTCGAGCGAGGACGGAGCTATTTGCGCCCGATAGCCCGGCGGAACGGTCTCGATCGCCGCTCGACCGAGCTTGTCCCGGAGATGCGAGACGTAGAGCTGGACGAGCTTCTTGGCCGAGGACGGAGGTGCGCTGCCCCACAGAGCTTCGATGATCCGATCAGCCGGCACGACGGCACACGCATTCAGCAGGAGATAAAGGAGGAGTGCGCGCTCCTTGGGAGCTCCGATCCTGATCAAGGCGCCGTCCTGCTCGATCTCCAAAGGGCCGAGCACCCGAAATTCGGTCGAGCCCATCTTCCGGATGCTATTCCGGCTCGCCCCACGGCCTCTACCGATCCTCGACCGGGCCGCGCCATCGTGACCTGAACGTCAACCGAGGAGGCAGCAATGTTCCGTCCGGTACTCGTTGGAGTCACTGTAATCGTCCTGGCCGCGGTGCTGGCCTCGACTGCTCTCGCCGCTCTTCCGACCAAGGGAGCCGTCTACGAGGGAACGCTGTACGCGAGCGGCGTCCCCGCGCTCACGAAGCAGGTACGCATCAAGGTCGCAGCATCGGGCAAGAGCGCACGGGTGACGTGGTCGTGTGGAGTGGCACGTGGGCAGAGCACGCTCCAGTTCCCGATCAAGGCTGACGGTACGTTCAAGGCGTACAGCAACACCGGTTCGCTGACCGTGTGGTCGTTCATCGGCCGGTTCGTCTCGAAGCAGAAAGCGCGCGCCGTGCTGCACTTGAACGCGACCTGCGACGGCAAGGGCGGCACGCTCAACCTCGCGCTCGAGGCATAGGCGGCAATGGGCTACGCCTTCGTGCTGGACATCCCGGCCGCGTGGGATACGTACCTCGGGATCGCAGAGGTGCTGGGAGCGCCTGCTCCCGAGGGGCTGGTGATCCACGTGGCCGGGCCCACGGAGGAAGGGTTCCGCATGATCGGCATCTGGGACTCGCGGGAGACCTGGGATTGCTTTCTAGCCGATCGGCTGCACGGCATCCTCGATGGCCTCACCCGCGACTCCCGTATCCGGCCGACGTACCGCGAACTGGAGATCGCACACCTGCTCCCGGGCCGGCTCGACGAGGACCTCGGCTAGACCGCGAGCGCCGAGACACTCGGTGCAGGCCAACCGCCCGCGATCGGCGCCGGTTGGCCTGCCTTCTCCCACGGGCCCTGCATCTCCGTCGTCGCGCAGACACAATCTCCGTTGTGCACGCGGCGTCCGACCCCACCCGCGAGACCGTCGTCATGAAGTTCGGCGGCTCTTCGGTCGCCGATCCCGAGAAGATCCGGCATGTCGCGCGGCGGCTCGTGGAGGCGCGCCAGCGCGGCATCCGAGTCGTGGGAACGATTTCCGCGATGGGCGAGACGACCGACACGCTGCTCGAGCTGGCACGCTCAACGTCGCCCGATCCGAACCCCCGCGAGCTCGACATGCTCCTCTCGACCGGGGAGCGCATCTCGTGCGCGCTCGTCGCGATGGCGGTTCACGACCTCGGCCACGAGGCCGTGTCGTTCACCGGCTCGCAGGCCGGCATCCTCACGGATCCGGTGCACACGAAGGCGAAGATCCGAGAGATCACGCCGGTTCGCGTGCTGGAAGCGCTCGATCGCGGACGCATCGTGCTCGTCGCCGGGTTCCAGGGCTTTTCGCGAGACACGATGGACGTGACGACGCTCGGGCGAGGTGGCACCGACGCGACCGCGGTCGCTCTTGCGGCCGCGCTCGGCGCCTCCTGCGAGATCTACTCCGACGTCGAAGGCGTCTTCACGGCAGACCCACGCATCGTTCCCCGGGCGCGCAAGCTTCCGGTCGTCTCCTACGAGGAGATGCTCGAGATGGCAGCCTCCGGGGCGAAGGTGCTGATGCTGAGAGCCGTCGAGCTCGCGCGCGGACACGGCGTTCCCATCCACGCGCGCTCGACCTTCTCGAGCGAGCCTGGCACCTGGATCGAGGACGTCCAGGGCATGGAGGCGGCGATCGTCTCGGCGGTCACGCATTCCGAGGACGAGGTCCTGTTCGCGCTCCGCGGCGTGCCCGACCGGCCGGGCTCGGCGGCGGCGATCCTCGCGGCGGTCGCGGCGGAGCACGTGAGCGTGGACACGATCCTCCAGAACGTCGCGCACGGGCCGGCCGAGATCTCGTTCGGCGTTCCTCGAGAGGACGTGACCGCAACCCGGCGAGCGCTCGCGCGCGCCCAGGAGACGCTCG
>JACCUU010000165.1 GCA_013811645.1 Actinomycetota bacterium
GCCTTCACCCGTCCGAACTTGGGAACCGCCATGAGCATGTCGAAGACCTTTGCAGTGGAGACGAACTCGGGCGGGTCGAGGAGGATCGAATCGATCTGCGCCTGGCCCGCCTTCAGGTCTCGCTTGAGCTGCGCGCGCCGCACTCGGACGTCGTTCGCTCGCTGGAGCGCCTCCATCCGTTGATCGAGAGAGCGGGCAGGCGCCTGCGCGTGCGTCTTCGAGGTGACCATGAGCCGGACGAGTCTACCAAGCTCGGAGCGTGGGTCAAGCCGCAACGTTTTAGCGCATTTGCAGGTATTTTTTTGTTTTCTGTTTCGTTTACGATCCGGCCGTGAACGCCGATGCGCGCCCGAGTCCGCCGATCGAAGCTACTGAGCCGTACCCACGGAAGCGCGGCTCCTGCTCGAGCTCACCACGGATTCTCGCAGGCGAGAACGGGTCGGCGAAGAGCACGGTGCCGAGCGCCACGGCGCTCGCCCCGACCGAGATGAAGTCCATTACGTCCGTCCCCGACACCACTCCTCCGATGCCCACGATCGGCAGCTCGACGGCGTTCGCGCACGCGTGGACGCACGCGAGAGCGATCGGTCGAAGCGCAGGACCTGACGCGCCACCCCGGCCGAGGGCAAGTCGGGGTCGAGCCGTCCCTGCGTCGAGGGCGAGCCCTCGGAGCGTGTTCACGAGCGAGAGTCCGTCCGCCCCCACGTCCGCAACCGCGCGCGCCAGCTCGGCGATATCGGGGGTCGCAGGGGAAAGTTTTACGTAGAGCGGCTTGCTCGTCGCATCTCGGGAGGCTCGCACGAGCTCGACCGCCGTCTCCGGCGCCTCGTCGACGTTGGGACAAGAGAGATTCAGCTCGATTACGGCGACCGCGTCGAGCGCGTCCAGCCGCTCGCAGCAGTTGCGGTAGTCGGACGCGGAGAATCCGCCCGCGGACACCCAGATTGGCACTTCCAACTCGACAAGGCGAGGCAGGACATTGGTCGAGAAGATCTCGATGCCCGGGTTCTGGAGCCCGATCGAGTTCAACATCCAGCCCCCGGTCTCTGCGATTCGCGGTGGAGGATTTCCCTCTCGCGGAAGCGGGGTGACGGTCTTCGTGACGAACGCGTCGAGAGTCGTCGCAACCTCGGGCGCGGTCAGCGCATCGAGACAGCCGCTCGCATTCAGGAGCGGGACGCTCATCGCTCTGTGTACAACCTGGCACGCATTTGGCACACATCCCCCTGTCCCACGAGGACACGTCCAGGGTCAGACCCTTGTGTCTTTCGCCACGTTCTCACAGAACCGGGCCTTCGATGCAGAGCCGGACATAGCGTCCTTCGCGCTCGACGACGCAGCCGAAGCAGGCACCGAAGCCGCACGCCATCGGCGCCTCCCAGGCGAGCTGAGCACGCGGAACCAGCGTGCGCAGAGCCTCGAGCATCGGCTGCGGACCGCACGCCAGGACTTCTCCGGGGTCGCCGGATAGGAGGTCTGTGACGAGTCGAGGCTCGACGACCACGTCTGCCCCGGGTAGGAGTCGAGCCGCCTCGGCGTGATGCTTGCTGCGGAAGCCGAGAAGCGCCGGCGGGCCGCCGAGCGCCTCGGAGAGATACGGCATCGGAGCGATCCCGACCCCTCCGGCCACAAGCACGGGCCGCTCGACCTTCAGGTCGAAGCCGTTTCCGAGCGGACCGAGGATGTGGATCGACTCTCGGGGCGCGAGCCTTGACAGCGCGCGGGTACCGGGGCCGATCGGCTCCAAGAGGAACACAAGCTCCCCGGGCGGAGCGAGGCAAAGGCTCATCGGACGCGGGAGGAGTTGTCCGGGGGCCTCGAGCATGAAGAACTGGCCGGGCACGCCTGGATCCATCTCGCCTCGCTCGAGTCGGAGAAGCACGTATGGCCCGATCCACTCCGTCCCGCGGACGTTCAACCTCTCCCGGGAGGCTCTCCGTTCGCCAAGTAACAGACTGTTACAAGGCAGGTTAGACTCCGCTTCCGATTCGCTCCTGCAACGAGAGCGCCGACTCCGCTCGCGCGTTCCCGATCGCGTGGACGGCCGCAGCGGCGCCAGAGATCGTGGTCACGCAGGGCACGCGGGCGACCAGCGCCGCCTCGCGAATCAAGTAGCCGTCCGCGCGGGCCCCGCTGCCGTGAGGCGTGTTGATCACCAGGTCGCAGCGTCCGCGACGGACGAGGTCGACGACTGTTGGCTCGCCGGGAAGCGCGTCCGCGACCTTCGCGACGTCCTCGATCTCGAGGCCGGCGGCCCGCAACGTCCTCGCCGTGCCTTCGGTCGCGACGAGCTCGAAGCCGAGGCCGGCGAGAGCCGCGGCGACAGCCACCGCGGCGGGCTTGTCCTCGTCCCGTACCGAGAGGAACGCCGTCCCTGAGGTCGGAAGCGGCCGCCCTGCCGCGCGTTCTGCCTTCGCCAACGCCGTTGGAAGATCCGCTGCGCTCGCCATCACCTCGCCGGTCGAGCGCATCTCGGGGCCGAGCACCGGATCCGCGCCCGGGAAGCGAGCGAAGGGCAGAACCGCCGCCTTCACGCTGACCTGGGTGGGCCGTGGCGTCGAGAGCGCGAGATCCGCGAGCTTCTCGCCGGCGGCCAGCCGACACGCGGCGGCGACGAGATTCAGGCCAATGGCCTTGGAGGCGAACGGGACGGTGCGCGAGGCCCGGGGATTCGCCTCGAGCACGTAAACCGTCCCGTCGGCGATCGCGAGCTGGAGGTTCAGGAGCCCCACTACCCCGAGCGCAGGCCCGAGCCGCTTGACGACGTGCTCGACCTCGAGCGCCGCTGCCAAAGTCAGTGAAGGAGCCGGCAAGACACAGGCGGAGTCGCCGGAGTGGATACCCGCCTCCTCGACGTGCTGCATGACAGCCGCGATGAAGACTGTTTCCCCGTCGCAGAGCGCATCGACGTCGAGCTCGATTGCATGCTCGACGAAGCGGTCGAGAAGCACCGGGCCGTGGACTGCGCTCATAGCCTCGTCGAGCTGCTCGTCGTCGTAACAGATCCGCATCGCGCGCCCGCCGAGCACGTAGGACGGGCGGACGAGCACCGGATAGCCGATGTCCGCTGCAGCAGAGCGCGCCTCCGCGAGATCGTTGGCGATCGCCCAGGGCGGGCAGCGCACACCCAGTTCTCGGACGAGCGCCCCAAAGCGCGCACGGTCCTCTGCCAGGTCGATGGCGGCATGCGGCGTGCCGAGGATGCGATGGCCGCCCTCCTCGATCGATCGCGCGAGCCTGAGCGGTGTCTGGCCACCGAACTGCGTGACGACACCCACGGGCTGCTCGCGATCACAGACGGCGAGGACCTCTTCCGGCGAGAGCGGCTCGAAGTAGAGCCGGTCGGAGGTGTCGTAGTCGGTCGAGACGGTCTCCGGATTGCAGTTGACCATGACCGCCTCGTAGCCGAGCTCGCGGAAGGTCTGGGCCGCGTGTACGCAGCAGTAGTCGAACTCGATCCCCTGGCCGATACGGTTCGGCCCCGAGCCTAGGATCACGACACGCGGCTTCTCGCTCGGCGGCAGGGTCTCGTCGGCCTCACCCCACGTCGAGTAGAAGTAGTTCGAATCGGCCGCGACCTCGCCCGCGCACGAGTCGACGCGCCGGAACGCCGGCAGCACGCCCTGCTCGTGCCGGCGGCGGCGCACCTCCGCCCCGCTCACGCCGAGCTCCGCCCCGATCGAGTCGTCCCCCCACCCGGCGCGCTTCGCCCGCAGCAGGTCACCGCTCGCGAGCTCCGCTTTCGCCCGTTCGATCTCGCCCCGAAACCAGGGGTGAACTCCCTCCGGCACATCCTCGAGAGTCGCCCATGGGGTCGGGGAGCCCCGCTCGAGCTCGCGTGATCCGAATGCCTTC
>JACCUU010000209.1 GCA_013811645.1 Actinomycetota bacterium
GCTCCTCCACGCGGAAGAGCGACGTGAGCTGCTCGTAGTTCATCCCCGCCCACAGGCCGACGAAGGACGCCATGACGAGCTCGGAGTCGTCCGGCGAGCCGAAAAGCAGGTCGGCGATCGTTCCCGAAAGGATGAGGCCGGCCACCATGCCCGCCGTGGCCATGGCCATCGTGAACCAGAAGGACGTGCGGAGCACGAGGCGCCGGTGCTCGGGCGCGGGCGAATCGAAGTAGAAGCGGAAGAACGCGGCGTGGATTCCCATCCGCAGGACGATCCCGATGACGGTCGAGAGCGCGATGAGCGTCTCGACCTTCCCGTAGTCGGACGGGGAGAGGTAGCGCGTGTAGAGGGGCAGCAGGAGGACGGCGAGGATCCGCGAGACGAGGCCGCCGAGGCCGTAGATCGCCGAGTGCTTGCCGAGCCGCCTGAGCTCTGCG
Source organism: Actinomycetota bacterium (assembly GCA_013811645.1). GTDB lineage: Bacteria > Actinomycetota > Thermoleophilia > Gaiellales > Gaiellaceae > GMQP-bins7. The sequence goes on from JACCUU010000209.1 coordinate 438, forward strand.
CCTAGAGCCATCTACAGGCGAGAGTAGAGCGCGAGCAGGCGGTCGGCGACGCGCTCGAGGTCGTGAACCTGCTCGACGTACGCGCGTGAGGCCTCTCCGATACGGCGGCGCTCTGCTGCGTCGGCGACCAGAGGTTCGAGACGGTGACGGAGGTTTTCCCCGGTCGCGTTCACGATCGGAACGCGGGTCTTGAACGCTTCCTCGCTGCGCGCAACCGCCTCCTCGTGCAGGAACGTCACGACCGGCTTCCCGAGCGCCATGCACTCGATGGCGAAGAGGCCGTACCAGCCCGCGTTCAGCTGGTCGACGACGATGTCGGCCTCGCGGTAGCGCTGGAACGCCTCGTCGTGGTGGAGCCCTTCGACGAGGACGAGGTCGGCGTCGAGCCCCTCGCAGGCCGCGAGCACGTGCTCGGTTCCCTTGCGACGCCGGGAGGAGGGCGCATGCAGGATGACCGGTCGCGTGCGATTGGTGGCCGGGAACGCGGGCTCGATCGCTGCGACGTCGATCCCCGGTGGGATCACCTCGGCTTCGGGCACCCAGCGGATCGCATCGTGCGAGCCGACGAGCTGTGCGCCCGCCTTCCTGCCGAAGGCGAGGTCGGCCGGACTCTTGCCACGGATGTCGGACCCGAGGTAGTGCATGACCGACTTCTTCCGGAGCGCACGCAGGATCGGGAACTGCACCGACTGCGGGACGAGCGTGAGGCCGAAGTAGAAGTGGAAGACGTCGGTGGTCGGGAGGAGGTCGAGGAGCGCGCGCCACTGGGTGAACTGCCTGTGAGCGAAGCCGCCGCCCCGTTCGAGCGACCGATCGGCCTCCGGGTGGAGCTGGTACCGGTTGAACACCACCAGTCGGGCGTCGACGCCGCGAGCTCGAAGGGCCCGGACGTTCGCCCACGGAACTCCCGCGGTGTTGACGGGGCAGTGGACGACACGGAGGGCGCTAGCCAAGGTCGATGTCGTCTTCGGCGAGCTGGGCGAGCCGGCGTTTCTTGTCCGCTTCGAGCATCGCTCGCATCGTCTGTCCCATCGTCTCGCCCGGATAGACCCAGATCGCCGGATGGACGAGGATCTGGAGCCACGGGAACGCGCCGGCAAGAAGCTCCTCGTGAGGGCAGCCCGACCGCCAGCGCTGGTTCGAGTCGGAACGGTAGGTCGGTGGCGAGAAATAGCGCTTCCCGTAAGCGTTCGCGGCGTCGGGAATCTCGTCCGACGTGTACTCGGGCTGCGGGTTGTGCCAGGAGACGACCGGGTCGAAGCGCTCGTCGAGCTCGACGTTCGGGTGTACGGCATGGAGGCCGACGTCATGCCCGAGCTCACGGAGGCGGGCGATGGCCGCTACGCCTTCGGGCGACGCGAGGTTGTAGAAGACGGACTCGGTCATGAGCAGGTACGTGGCCCGCACCCCGAGCTCGGCTTCGAGCTCTGCCATCGTGACCGCCGCCTCGAGCGAGAGGTCGATGTCGTGGCGAAGGAAGAGGTCTCCTTGCTCCGGCCCGGCGCCGAACTGCGCGAAGCGGTAGCCGCCGGCCTGCGCAGCTTCGAGGATCTCGCGGTAGTGCCCCAGGTCGAACGCGCAGCTCATCGACGGGCGAGAACCCAATGAAAGTCAACATCACCCTCAGGCTCGCGCATCGGCGTGAGCTCGTCGCGCAGCAGCTCGAACCCGGCGCTGGACAGCATTCGGCGGGTGGTATCAGGCGGAAAGCTGGAGAAGAACATCGTCGTCCCGAGCCACTCTCCCGTCCACGATTCGGTATCGCTCGTGCCGAACGCAGCGAGGAGGAGGCCGCCTGGTACGAGCCACGAGTAAATGCTCTCGAGGAGGCCGGCGAGCAGATCGCGTGGAACGTGATTGAGGGAGTAGAACGCGGCGACCGCGTCGAACTGGGCGGGCTCGAGCTCGAGCGCCGTGAAGTCGGCCCGGATGAAGTCGGCTTCGAGGACGTTCGCGCGGGCGCGTGAGATCTGCTCCTCGGAGATGTCGACGCCGGTGACGCGAAAGCGCTCCGCGAGAAGGAACGTGTCCGGCACTCCCGCACCACAGCCGAGCTCGAGGATCCGAGCGCCGTCCGCCAGCCGGGAGGTCAGCGCTCCGCTCCATTCGCGCCGAGGATCGTCCACGATCTGATCCCTCCATTCGAGGAAGCGGTCACTGATGGCGTCATAGCCGCGCTCGACGACCTGCGTTCTTGGATCGGTCACGTCGTCACCTCGACGGCCAGCAGCTCGGCTGCCCGGTCGGCGCGGCGCACCGCCTCGTCCGGGGTTTCCCCGACCGCAATCACGTAGCCGCGCCGGTCGCCGTCTCGGCGTACGGGCCGGATCGTCTCACCGACTTCGAGATACGTGTCCGCCTGCACGACACCCTCGGCCTTGCGGACCGGGTCGAGGCTTCCGATCGACACGACCGTCCCGGTCGAGAGCGGGCCAGGGTCGGCGGTGAAGAAACGGATGGCGAGCGGCTGGGAGAACCGCGGCAGCGCGAGCTCATCCACGACCTCCTCGCCGAGCGCCTGGCGAAGCGCGATCTCGACGAGGTCGACACCGACCGCATGGCGAACGAGGTCGGCCATCTGGCCGCCCGGGATGCGCGCCGCGACCTCGACGACGGCGACGTCACCGTCCGGCGATGCGATGAGCTGTGGGAAAGCGATGCCGTCCCGGAGCCCGAGCGCGTGCACTGAATCGACCGCGATGTGCTCGGCTCGTTCGAGCTGGTCGGCGGGAATCGACGGGGGATAGACGTGCATCCAGCCGACTCCGAAGCCGATCCCCGGCGGCCGGAGCCGGTCGGACAGCGTCAACAGCGTCGCCTCGCCTTTGCGTGCGATGACGATGCCGTTCATTTCGACGCCGTCCACGAATGCCTCCACCAGCGCCTCGTGCGTCGGCGACTCGGTAAGTGCTTCTTCGAGGTCTCGTTCGAGATCCTCGACGCTTTCCACGCGGAACACCGCACGCTGGCCACCGGAGTCGACCGGCTTGAGAACAGCCGGTAGCCCGGAAGCCGCGAGTGCCTGCAGAGCGTCCTCGGCTGAGCGAATAGCGGCGAACGGCGGCTGCGGAACCCTCGCGTCAGCGAGCGCGGCCCGCATCGCCAGCTTGTGCGTCATCCGATGGGCGGTATCGATCCCGATCCCCGGGAGCCCCAGCTCGTCCGCCACCGCGGCCACGACCGGGACGGCGCGGTCGGCTGAGACGGTCAGAACTCCGTCGACGCGATGCCGACGGCCAACTTCGATGACTGCGGGAACGTCGGTGAAGTCGACGACCTCGGCTACGTCGGCCGAGGCGAGACCTGGCGCCCCCGCGTTGCGATCGACCGCTACGACGCGAAGGTCGCGCGCGCGCGCATGCTCGATCGCGCGGCGCTGGTGGCGGCCCGCGCCGACGAAGAGGACGGTCTTCACGGCCGCCGATGCTACTTCGCTAGAACGGCGGCAGGAGCCAGGGAGAGAAGCGACTCCAGCGGTCGATATGGCAGCCGTTCGTCAAGGTGAAGGTCGCCCACACTCGCCTTCCGGCGACGACGCCGATGATCCGCGTGGTATCTGGGCCACCGTAGATCTCGGTGCAGATCGCCGACCGCGGAACGGGTGCGAAGAGCTTCCGTCCGCCGACGACGAGCTTCCTGCAGGCGACTCCTGGTCGCGCCACCGTTCCACCTGCGGGCTCACAGCGCAAGGTCCAGGTCTTGCTCTCGCTCTCGTTCGCCCCGTTCGACCAGTACGTGACCTTCAACGCCGTGACCGACGACGTCGAGGCTGCGCCGCTCGCGGCGAGAAACAGCGCAACCACACCTAGTCCGACCATGCGCATCCACCCAAGGTACCGCGCCAAGTCGCACTAGACTCGCCGCGTGTCCCTGACCGGCAAACGGATCGTCATCACGGGCGGAGCGGGCTTCATCGGCACCACCCTCGCGCGCCGCTTGGCGGACGAGAACGAGATCGTCGCCGTCGACAACCTCCACCGCGACTCGCTCGGCGGGACGAGCCTGGCGGAGCACCCGAACTTCCACTTCGTGCAAGGGGACGTGCTCGACTCCGAGCGCCTTCGAGAGCTCTTTGCCGGCGCGACCCACGTCGTCCACTGCGCTGGGATCGCGGGGGTCGACACCGTCCTCGAGAGCCCGGTCCGGACGATGCGCGTCAACGTGATCGGCACCTACAACGTCCTCGAGGCCGCTCTGGAGGCGAAGGACACACTCGAGCGGCTGGTGGACTTCTCGACGAGCGAGGTGTTCGGCCAACATGCGTTCAACGTCCAGGAGGCCCACGTCACGACGATCGGCTCCGTGGGCGAGGCGCGCTGGACCTACGCCGTCTCGAAGCTCGCAGGCGAGCACATGGCACACGCCTACCACGCCGAGTTCGGGCTTCCCACGACCTCGGTGCGCCCCTTCAACGTGTTCGGGCCGGGGCAGATCGGCGGCGGCGCGATTCGCGCCTTCATCGAGGCGGCGCTCGCGGGAAACGACCTCACGATTCACGGGGACGGGTCGCAGATTCGAGCCTGGTGCTACGTGGACGACATGGTCGAGGGGGCGCTGCTCGCGCTCGAGCATCCGAGCGCCGTGGGCGAGAGCTTCAACATCGGTAACGCGCGCTCCACCGTCACCATCCACGACCTTGCCCAGCGCATCAAGCGTCTCACGCGCTCGCAGGGGGAGATCACGTTCCAGCCCCTCCATTACATGGACGTGGAGCTTCGGATTCCGAACATCGACAAGGCTCGGACGTTGCTCGGCTTCGAGGCCAAGGTCGACCTCGACGAAGGGTTGGAGCGGACGATCGCCTGGTACCGGGAGAAGCTCGGAGCTGCGACCGCGTGAGTGACTCCATCAGGCTGGCGCGGCCCGACGTCGGGCCCGCAGAGCTGGCTGCGGTGGCGGAAGTGATCGAGAGCGGCCAGCTGACGATGGGCGCGAAGGTGGCCGAGTTCGAGGACGCGCTCGCGGAGGCCGTCGGCACCGCGCACGCGGCCGCCGTCTCGTCGGGCACCGCGGCGCTCCACCTCGCGCTGCTCGCGCTGGAGATCGGCCGGGGCGACGAGGTCATCGTCCCCGCCTACACCTTTCCCGCGACGGCGAACGTCGTCGAGCTCTGCGGCGCCCGGGCGGTGCTCGTGGACGTCGATTCCGCCACGTTCCTGCTCGATGCCGCTGCGGTCGCCGCGGCCGTGACCCCGCGCACGCGGGCGGTCATGGCAGTTCACCTGTTCGGCCGCCCGGTCGAGTGGGAGGCGTTGCAGACATCGGTGCCCCAGGAGGTCGTGCTCGTCGAGGACGCGGCCGGCGCGCTGGGAGCTCGCTACCGGGGAACGCCGTGTGGCGCGCTCGGCGTCGTCGCCTGCCTCTCCTTTCATCCGCGGAAGATCGTGACTACCGGCGAGGGTGGCGCCGTCACGACGGACGAGGCAGGACTGGACGACGCGGTCCGGCGGTTTCGCCATCATGGGTGGGCGACGCTCGGCGACATGCCGTCCCCGGGTTTCAACTACCGGATCCCCGACCTGCTCTGTGCAATCGGGATCCCCCAGCTTGCGCGGCTCGAGGAGCTGCTCGCGGCGCGGGAGCGGGTCGCAGGCTGGTACACGGAGCGGCTCGAGTCTCTGCTCCTCACGCCTGGCGCGGCTGAAGGAGACCGGCACGGGTGGCAGGCCTACGTCGTCCAACTCGACGGCCGCGACGATGCGCTGGCCGGGCTGCGCGAAGAGGGCGTCGAGGCGCAGATCGGAACGTGGGCGCTGCACCGACTCGGTCCCTACCGCACGCAGGGTGCATTTCCCGGAGCCGACCGGGCGTTCGAGCGCGCGCTCGCACTGCCGTTCGCGACGACGACGACCGAGGATGAGGTCGATCGGGTGGTTTCGGTGCTCGCCCGCTTCCTCTGAGAACGGGTAGAGGCCGGGCATGCCCGGCTCGGTGCAACCTGGCTTGACATGACTTGACAAGGACCTACTTGTGAGTAAATAATTACTTCCTACGATGGTGAAGACACTCCGACAGACCGCAGAGCAACGACGCGTCGCCGTGCTCGAAGCCGCGCGCGGCGAGTTCGCGCGCCACGGGCTGCACGGCGCCTCGACGGACTCGATCGCCCGGCTGGCCGGAATCTCGCAGCCCTACCTCTTCAGGCTCTTCGGCTCCAAGAAGGAGCTCTTCCTCGCGGTCAATGACGCCTGCTTCGCGGAGACGCTCGACGTCTTCCGTGAGGCTGCCTCCGGCAAGTCCGGGGAGGAGGCGCTGAGCGCGATCGGCGGTGCCTACAGGGGTCTGATCGAGAGCGACCGCAGCATGCTGCAGGGTCAGCTCCAGTCGTACGCTGCCTCGGTCGAGGAGGAGGACGTGCGCGAGAGCACCGCTCGCGGATTCGGCCGGCTCGTCGACTACGTGGAGACCGTCTCGGGCGCCGATCGTCAGACGATCGCGATGTTCTTCGCCACCGGGATGCTGCTGAACGTGCTCGCGGCGATGCAGTACTCGATCGGTGACGACCCGCGCCACTCGTGGGTCGCGCGCCTGGCGGAGGGCTGCGAGGACGCCAAGTCGTAAGCGACTCTTTTTTTCACCCGAACATGAGTGATCAATCACTACACCCCTACCAGAAGGACACCGGAAGGAGCACACGATGAAAGCCGGCACCCGCACGATCTGGACCTTTGCGATCACGTCGATCGCGCTCTTCATGGTCGTGCTCGACAACCTCGTCGTCTCGACGGCGCTTCCCGTGATCCGCGTCGATCTCGGCGCCTCGATCGAGGAGCTCGAGTGGACCGTGAACGCGTACACGCTCACGTTCGCGGTGTTCCTGCTCACCGGAGCAGCGCTCGGCGACCGCTTCGGGCGCAAGCGTATGTTCATGATCGGGGTCGGGATCTTCACCGCGGCCTCCGCTGCTGCGGCCATGGCGCCCTCGGCCGACTGGTTGATCGCAGCCCGTTCGCTACAGGGCTTCGGCGCCGCGATCGTGACTCCGCTGACCCTGACTCTTTTGAGCGCGGCGGTGTCGCGCGAGCGGCGCGGCGTCGCGCTCGGCGCCTGGTCCGGCATCGCCGGCCTCGCCGTCGCCATGGGCCCGCTCGTCGGCGGCGCCGTCGTCGACGGCATCTCCTGGCAGTGGATCTTCTGGCTGAACGTGCCGGTCGGGCTCGTGCTCCTGCCGCTGGCGACGCAGCTCCGTGAGTCGAACGGCCCCGACAAGGCGCTCGACCTTCCGGGACTCGCGCTCGCGAGCGGCGGCATGCTCGGCGTCGTCTGGGGGATCATCCACGGGAACGGCGACGGCTGGGCGAGCCCGGCGATCGTCGGCGCCCTGGTGGCGGGAGCAGCACTGCTCGCGGGGTTCGTCGCCTGGGAACTCCGCACGCCGCAGCCGATGCTGCCCATGCGGTTCTTCCGCAACCGCGCGTTCGCGGCGGCGAACGGAGCATCGCTGTTCATGTACTTCGGGATGTTCGGCTCGATCTTCCTGCTGACGCAGTTCTTCCAGACCGCGCAGGGGTATTCGCCGCTCGAGTCCGGGCTCCGCATCCTTCCGTGGACGATCATGCCGATGTTCGTGGCGCCGATCGCGGGGGCGCTGTCCGACCGGGTCGGCGGACGTCCGCTGATGGCGCTCGGGCTTGCGCTGCAGGCGATCGGTCTGGGCTGGATCGCGTACGTGTCGACGGCGACGGTCGGCTACGTCTCGTTCGTGGCCCCGTTCGTCCTCTCCGGGATTGGCATGGCGCTCTTCTTCGCGCCGGTCGCGAACGTCGTCCTTTCAGCGGTTCAACCCGAGCAAGAGGGCAAAGCCTCGGGCGCCAACAATGCGATCCGCGAGGTGGGAGGCGTGCTCGGAGTCGCGGTGCTCGCCTCGATCTTCGCGCGCACGGGCGGCTACGAGTCTCCGGCCGCCTCTCGGACGGCATGGTGCCGGCGCTCTGGGTCGGGGCCATCGTCGTGGGGATCGGATCGGTGGTCTCGCTCCTGATTCCGCGCAAGGTGCGGTCGGCCGAAGTGTCCGTCTCCGGTGCCGACGGGGTGCCCGCGCCTGCGGCGGAGGCAGCATGAGACTCTCCACCCAGGCGCTCGCAACCGCGAGCGCCCGCCATCCATGGCGGACGATCCTGGCGTGGATTGCCGTCTTCGCCGCCGCGATCGTCGCGATCGTCGCGCTCCTCGGCGACAGCCTGACCACGGACGACGCCCCGACCAACAACCCGGAGTCGGAGCGGGCGATAGCCGCGCAGGTGAACGCGTTCCCGCCCGATCCGGAGCGGATGCCGTCGAGCGACATCGTGGTCATCCGCTCGGAGCAGCACACGGTCGACGCGCCGGAGTTCGAGTCGTTCGTGCGGTCGCTCGTGGACGAGAACGACGTGCCGGGGCTCGCCCGCCCACGCACGTACCTGGACGGCGACGCCTCGTTCGTCTCCGACGACCGCCACGCGACCATCGTTCCGCTCGCGATCCCGGGCGAGGACGTGGCGGAGGAGGTGATCGCGATCGTCGAGCGCGCCGACGAAGACGCCGCCTTCACGGTGGCCGTCACCGGAGACCAGACGCTCGACTACGACTTCAACCTGCTCTCGCAGGAGGATCTCGAGAAGGGCGAGCTCCAGTTCGGCCTGCCCGCAGCGCTCATCATCCTCCTGCTCGTGTTCGGGGCGGTCGTCGCGGGGCTCATCCCCTTGCTGATGGCGATCGTCTCGATCGTGATCGCCCTGGGGCTGACCGCGCTCCTGGCGCAGCCGTTCGAGCTCTCGATCTTCATCGTGAACATGCTCACCGGCATGGGGCTGGCGCTCGGGATCGACTACTCGCTCTTCGTCGTCTCCCGCTATCGCGAGGAACGCGGGCGCGGTCGGGAGAAGCTGGACGCGATCGCGGCTTCGGGATCGACGGCGAGCCGAGCGGTCCTCTTCAGCGGAACCGCTTTCGTCGTCGCGATGTTCGGGATGCTGCTCGTACCGAGCTCGATCATGCGGAGCCTCGCTGCCGGGGCGATCCTGGTCGGCAT
>JACCUU010000234.1 GCA_013811645.1 Actinomycetota bacterium
ATCTCTGCCAGGCGCCGTTTGAGCTCGACGAGCGAGGATTGCATTGGCCGCAAACTCGAACTCTACGTACGCGCGAAGGTTCTGCGACCCACCTCGAGCAAGGCCTGCCCATCCCAGGCGTATGTCCTCACGGTGAGCGACGCGGGGTCGGCTTCATACACATTCAGGCCTCTCGCTTCCTCCCGACGCTTGGGCCGAGGGCGGCCGAGGGCGGGAGCCGTCGCGAGCACGAGGGCACGGCGAGGACCTTCCTCGAGCGCCTTGAACTCTCGACGCTCGGCGATCCCGCCCTGGTGCACGTGTCCTCCGACGACGAGCTCCGTCCCGGCTGCGACGAGCTTGCGGAGGACATCGTCGCGGTGGCTCAGGGGCCTTTTCCGGGCAGCCCGCCACGGAGGTGCCGCGAGATGGTGGTGGAGCGCGACCATACGCAGAGCGTCGGGGGGGCCCTCCTGCAGCCTTGTCAGAGCGCGAGTCAGCCCTTCGTCCTCGAGAGCGCCGCCCTGCTGGCGCCAACGACGAACCGAGTTCAGGCCGACGACGACGACACCGTCAGCTGCGTAGGACGGCTCCGTCTCTCCGAAGACGTGTTCCCAATCGGTGAACGTCCGGGTGAACCGCGCGGGAACGGTGTACGGGATGTCATGATTCCCCGGAACCGCCAAAAATGGCAGCCCGATCCCCCGGAGGAGCTGCGCGGCCGTTTCCAGCTCCTGTCGCCGGCCACGGTGCGCCAGGTCGCCCGTGACGACGAGCAGGGTTGGCTGCATGTCGGCGATCAGCTCGCCGAGCGCAGCGAGCGGCTCCCAGGCTTCGCCGTGGCCCATGTGCAAATCGGAGAGGTGGAGAACGCGCGGGGTCAAGGCCGGGGGAGGCTATACGCTCGAACCTCGCGCATTGAGCGGAATCGGCCGCAGACTTCGCTCGCCTGTGCCTGAAACGATCTATCCACTCCGCTTCGTGGTCTCGGCGTCATCCCGTCATCCCGCTAGACTCGGGCCATGGCGAACGAGTCGCCGGAGCTCTTCGACGACGTCTATCTCGGCCTCCGGGCGGGAGGCGCGGTGCGCAAGCAGCGTCGCGGCGAACCGCTCTCGGCCGAGGACGAGGACGCGATCGGTCGCTGGCGGCGGCTGTCTCTCTGGCGCAAGTTCATCGCGATCGGCGCGTTCGCGCTCGGGACGTTCGGCCTCGGCCTCACCGTGGGCGGCCTGATCTTCGGCCGCTGGCGGAAGGCTTGAGGCGCAAGCTCGGAATCCGCTCGCGCGGATTCCGATCGCGATAAAGGACCTATAGGCGTCCGCTTTCGCGGCCGCAAGAGCTACAAGCAGGCGGGGTTCAGCCGACCCGGTAGCGGGTACGACGGTGCTGTGAAGGACACCGGAATCCAAGGCACGGCGCAGAGCGCGCAAGCCGGAGCGCAAAAGGCGGCCGAGAGCAGCTGGGTCGACGGGCTCGCGCGCTTCGGTCTCGGTGCCAAGGGTTTCTCGTACGGGTTGATCGGCGTCCTCGCCGGGGCGCTGGCATTCGGGGTGGGTGGACAGGCTGCGAGCCGGGAGGGCGCGCTCGAGGTATTGGCCGACGAGAGCTATGGCAAGGTACTCGTCGTCGCGCTCGCACTCGGATTCACCGCGTATGGCCTGTGGCGACTCGTCCAGGCCATCTTCGACCGCGACGACGAAGGGTCCGGCGCGAAGGGGATCGCCAAGCGTGTCGGGTACCTCGGCCGAGCTGTCCTCTACGGCGTCCTGACATGGACAACGCTTCAGCTGCTCGACGGATCCGGCGGTGGAGGCTCACAGACCGGCGAAGCGAGAAACGCGACGGCACAGGTTTTCGACTGGCCTGCGGGCCGCTGGTTGGTCGGCCTCGCGGGTCTGATCCTGATCGGTGTGGGCATCTTCAACGGGTACCGCGCGTTCACGCAGAAGTTCGAGGAGAACTGGAAGACGGAGGAGATGAGCCGTTCGGAACGCGTCTGGGGGGCTCGCCTGAGCTCTCTCGGCCTGCTCGCACGGTTCGTGGTCTTCGCCTTGATCGGTGGCTTCTTCGTCAAGGCTGCGTACCAGTACGACGCCAAGGAAGCCATCGGTCTGGACGGGGCGCTCCGCAAGGTTGCCGACGCGAGCTATGGGCCGGTGTTGCTCGGCATAGTCGCTGCCGGCTTGCTCTGCTACGCGCTCTTCTGCTTCGTCGAAGCCCGTTATCGACGTATCTGAGTTGCCCGCAATTCTCTTCGTCAACCCCGGCTCGGGAAAGGGCGGGCCGACCGTCGAGGAGCTGACCGCGGCCGCACGCGAACTCGGCGTGCAAGTGCACGTGCTCGAGGAGGATGACGATCTCGTCGACCTCGCGCGTGAAGCGGACGCGGAGGTCGTCGGTATGGCCGGCGGTGACGGCTCGCTGGGAGCAGTCGCTCAGGTAGCCGTGGAGCGAGACCTCCCGTTCGTGTGCATCCCGTGGGGCACGCGGAACCACTTCGCGA
>JACCUU010000237.1 GCA_013811645.1 Actinomycetota bacterium
TCGATCAGATCGGCGGCGTTCTTGGAGGCGTTCCGCATCGCGGTCATCCGGGCGCCCTGCTCGGAAGCCGTCGACTCGAGGAGCGCGCGATAGATCTGCGTCTCGACGTAGACCGGGAGCAGCCGCAGCAGGATCTCCTCCGGCTCGGGCTCGAAGATGAAGTCGCCGCGGAGGGTGTCGGCCGCGCGCTCTTCCTCGTCCGTCTCCAGGATCTCGGGCGAGATCGGCAGCACGTCCTGCTCGGTGACCCGCTGCGTCAGAGCGGAGACGTAGGTGTTGTAGACCAGCGTCACACGGTCGACCTCGCCCTCGACGAAGAGCTCGGACACGCGGTGCGCGATCGCCTGCGCATCCTCGTAGGCCGGCCGGTCGGTGAAGCCCATGTACGCACCGGCAAGCTCGCGGCGGCGGAAGAGCAGCGTCGAGCGCCCTCGCTTCCCGACCGCGACCCAGCGGACCTTCGTTCCCTCCGCCTGGAGCGAGCGCTCGAGCGCGAACGCCCGCCGCAGGATCTGCGCGTTGAAGGCGCCGGCCAGCCCGCGATCACCGGTCAAAGGCACGATCGCGACCGTCTCGACCTGGTCCCGTTGCTCGAGGAGCGGGAGCCGCACCGAGGCGGAGGCGCGGCCCACTCCCGCGATGAGCTCGTTCATCGTCTCCGCGTACGGACGCAGCGCCCGGATCCGCTGCTCGGCGCGCCGCAGCTTGGCGGCGGCGACGAGCTCCATCGCCCGCGTGATCTTGCGCGTGTTGCGGACGGACTGGATCCTCCGCTTGATGTCCTGGACGGTTGCCATCGAGGTCGCTAGCCCGCGATGCCTTTCTCTTCCTCGACGTTGAACGTCTTCAGGAATTTGTCGAGCTCGGCCTTGAGCTTTTCCTCGGCCTCCTCGGGCACGTCCCCGCTCTCGCGGATGGACTCGAGCACGGAGCTCTCGGTGCGCAGGTGCTCGCGAAGCTCGTCGTGGAAGCGCGGAACCTGCGGCACGGGGATCGTGTCCAGGTAGCCGTTCACTCCGGCGTAGATCGCGACAACCTGCTCCTCGAGCGGCCACGGCTGGTACTGCGGCTGGTTCAGAGTCGCAACCATCCGCTCGCCGCGGCCAAGCGCCTGCTGCGTTGCCTGGTCGAGCTCGGAGCCGAACTGTGCGAACGCCTCCAGCTCGCGGTACTGCGAGAGATCGAGGCGGAGACGTCCCGCCACCTTGCGCATCGACCGCCGCTGCGCGTTTCCTCCCACGCGGGAGACCGAGACGCCGACGTTGATGGCCGGACGGACGCCCGAGAAGAAGAGGCTCGACTCGAGGTAGATCTGCCCGTCCGTGATCGAGATCACGTTGGTGGGGATATAGGCCGCCACGTCGCCGGCTTGGGTCTCGATGATCGGAAGCGCGGTCAGCGACCCTCCGCCTAGGTCGTCCGAGAGCTTGCACGCACGCTCTAGCAGCCGCGAGTGGAGGTAGAAGACGTCACCCGGGAACGCCTCGCGGCCGGGCGGCCGACGGAGGAGGAGGCTCAGCTGCCGGTACGAGTCCGCGTGCTTCGAGAGGTCGTCGTAGATAAGGAGCGCGTGTTTTCCCTGGTAAAGGAAGTACTCCCCCATCGCGCAGCCGGCAAAGGGGGCCATCCACTTGATCGGCGCCGCCTCCTGGGCAGGCGCGGAGACGACGATCGTGTACTCCATGGCGCCCGCGTCCCGCAGTCGTTCGACCACCTGCGCCACCGTCGAGCCCTTCTGGCCGATCGCGACATAGACGCAGATCACGTCGGCGCCCCGTTGGTTCAGGATCGTGTCGATCGCGATCGCGGTCTTGCCGGTCGAGCGGTCACCGATGATCAGCTCGCGCTGGCCCCGGCCGATCGGGATCATCGAGTCGATCGCCTTCAGACCCGTCTGCAGCGGCTCCTTCACCGGCTGGCGGCTGATGACTCCGGGCGCCTTGAACTCGAGCGGGCGGCGCTCGGTTCCCTCGATCGGCCCGAGGCCGTCGAGCGGGTTCCCGAGCGGGTCGACGACGCGGCCGAGCAGGCCCTCACCGACCGGCACGCTCATGACCTCGCCGGTCCGGCGTACCGGCTCGCCCTCGCTTACGTTCTGCCACTCACCGAAGAGCGCGGCGCCGACGTTGTCCTCCTCGAGATTGAAGGCGATGCCGACGACCCCGTGCTCGAGCTCGAGCCGCTCGAGGGCGATGCAGTTCTCGAGCCCGTGGATGCGGGCGATGCCGTCGCCGACCTGGAGGACGGTGCCGACCTCCGAGAGGTCGGTCTCGACGTCGAACTCCTTGATTCGATCCTTGAGGATCGAGGTGATCTCTTCGGGTCTGAGCTTCATGGCGCTCCTTGGTAGTCGCGACCCCGGCGCGAAGCGCCGGTTTTAGGGATCTCCGCGCGATCGAAATCCGCGCGAGTGGATTTCGATCTGCGCACTACAACTGCGAGGTGACGAGTTCGCGGCGCAGGCGCTCGAGCCGGCCGCGAACGCTGCCGTCTGCGCGGAAGGATCCGACCTGGAGGACGACCCCGCCGACGAGACTGGGATCGACGGAACGCGTCGCTTCGACCTTCCGACCGGAAGCCTTCTCGATCTGCTCCACGATCGAGCGCGCCTCGTCGTCCGAGAGCTCGTGCGCGGTCGTCAGCTCCACGGCGAGCCGGTTCTGGGCACGCGCGACGAGGGCCTCGAGCTCGACGTTCGTCTCCACGAGCTCACTCGCGCGACCCTTCTCGGCGAGGAGCCTCAGGAAGTTGAGCACGAGCTCGTCCGCGCCCGACGCGATCTCGCCGAGGACGCGCGCCTTCTCCAACGCATCGATTTGCGGATTCCGCAAGAACGCGCGCAGCTCGGGTGAGTCCTCGAGCGCGTCAGCGAGCGCGGACAGGTCAGCTGCCACCTGATCGAGCCGTCCTTCGTCCTGCGCGGCCTGAAAGATCGCGCGGGCGTACATGCGGTTGGCGACCGCCATCGCCGGGCTACCGTTCCTTCTCCAGCGCGGAGAAGTCGAGCTCGGCGATTGCCTCGTCGATCAGCCGCCGCTGGTCCTCGGCATCCAGGACCTTGCCGGTTACCCGCGCGGTCGCCGCGAGGGTCAGGTCGGCGACCTCCGAGCGGATCAGGTCGAGCGAGCGCTTGGTCTCCGCATCGATCTGCCGACGCGTCTCCTCGAGGCGGCGCTGTCGCTCCTCCTCCGCCTCGACCTTCACCCGCGCGATCTGGGCATCCGCCACCTTGCGGGCGTCGGCGAGGATCTCGCCCGCGTCGCCCTTCGCCTGGCCCATCAGCTCCTTGTGCTGCTCGAGCAGGTTCCGAGCCTCTGCGCGGGCGTTGTCCGCGTCTTCGACGGCTTTTCGAATTCGGTC